>DASVHB010000219.1:0-5195 GCA_036379195.1 Pirellulales bacterium | reverse complement strand
TCCCCCGCTCCCGCGCTTCCCAAAAAAACCCCGCCGCGGCTGGCAAACCGCCCCGAGCGCCGCTACATTACCGGTCGCTTTTCAGCGTGCTCGATAGAGATCGCCCGGAGCGTTTGCGATGCGACGGACAGTGGCCGCGTGTTGGGGCGTGTTGGCGGTGTTATTAACCGGTTCGGGCAAGCCCTTGCCCGACGCAGAAAGTCTGGCCGAGGCCAAGCGCGCCGCCGCGCAAAAATATCAGCGCACGATTGCCGCTTCCGACGCGCGCACCGCCGCGCAGGGATTGCTGAAAGCCTCCGACCAGACCGAGGCCGAGGCCGAACAAGCGGCCATTCTGCTGGTCGCGGCCGACGTGGCCGCCAAGGGCGGCGAAGTGCGGTTGGCGTTTCAAGCCATCGACGAGCTGGAAGGCACGTTCGAGATCGACGCCCTGAGCTTTAAGGCCGGCTGCCTGGAGTCGGCGGCCCGCGCCGCCCGCACCAACGAAATTCGCACCGCCGTGGTTCACTGGTCGATCGACCTGATGCGCGAGGCGACCGCCGCGCGGCAGTTCGACGCCGCCCAAACCGCCGCCAAAGCGGGTCAAACCGCGCTGGCCAAAGTGCGCGACTCCGGCCTGCGCAAAGAGTTCGGCAACCAGCGGCGGCTGTTCGAGCAGCAACGCAAGGCGTATGAGACGGCGGGCAAAACCGTCGCCGACGCCATTGCCGCCCTGGCCCGGCAGCCCGATGATCCGGCGGCCAACGAAGTGATGGGCAAACACCTGGCGGCCACCGAGGGCGATTGGCCGAAGGTGCTCGCGCATTTTGCCAAGGCCGGCGATGCCGAACTGCGCGCCGCCGCCGATCGCGAAGCGCAGGCCAGCGAAAAAGACGGCCCGCGCTTGGAACTGGCCGACCTGTGGTGGAACATCGCCGATGGCGTCGATCTGCCCGAACATCGCTCGGCCTTTCGATCGCGGGCGGTGCATTGGTATCGGCGAGCGTTGCCGGTGCTTACGGGCCTGGTGAAAGCCCGAGCGACCAAGCGCATCGAAGAGATCGAAGGTGTCGCGTCTCGCGGCAAAGCGGCGGACCCGGCCGATCGGCTGGCCGAGGTCGTGTTGTCGCCCACCGCCAGCCTGCGGCTGGTGCTCATTCCGCCCAGCGCCGACGGCGCCGTCAAGCGGTTTTGGCTCGGTCAGACCGAAGTCACGCAAAGGCAGTGGCTGGCGCTGATGCCCGCCAACCCCAGCCAGCAGATTCGCAGCGACCGGCTGCCGGTGCACGGCATTGGGCCGGAAGACGCCGCGGCGTTCTGCGAAAAGCTCAACGCGCTGAAATCGCGGTTTGTGTTTCGTTTGCCGACCCGCGAGGAGTGGTTTCACGCCTTGGAGGCCGGCGACGCCGAGGCGACGGGCAAGCTCGTCTGGCCGGCCTCGAACGACTTTGCCTGGTCGAAAGAAAACGCCGGGGGCAGCTACGATTTTCATCCGGTGGGCGACAAGAAGCCCAACCGCTGGGGCCTGTTTGACATGCTCGGCAACTGCTGGGAGTGGTGTGCCGACGGCAAGGACTACGGCATGTGCTCGTTCGACGACTTTTCTAAACGCCAGGTCGATCAATATGTCGTTCGCCGCGAGCCTTATCCCAACGTGCAGCGCGAGCACTGGGGCGGCATCAGCATGCGCGTGGCCGCCGATCTGCGGTAGACGGCGGGGGGGTCAGAGAGTGGATCTGGAATGGGGCGAACAACGGTTATGCGCAGATCCACGGCACATGTTAATTACAGCCTGCGTCAAAAAAGCACAGTGAAGCCGGCGGCCTTGAAGTGGTGATCGTTCGTAAACGCCTCCATGATGCCCAGCCGCCGCATCACCGCGAACGAAACGTGATCGACGATCCCGGCGCTGGCCGCCTCAGCGCGCTCATAAGCTGCCCATGCGGTGGCGAGTTCCTTTCCGAAGGCTCGACGAGCAGCCCCTCCTGCGCGAGCGCACGGCGAAGCTCACAAACGTCGCCTCGATAGGGGCGGCGAGCCGAAGCGTTTCCACATTCGTACAGCACGAGCGGAGTCGTTAGTAGCCGGCGACCTTGCTCAAGCAGGATTTGGTATGCCAACTTTGCCGCTTGGTGCCATTGGTCCGTATCGTCCCAGACGGCAATCATGCCGACCGTGTCCAAGAACACGCCGCTCATGACTGATGCTCGTTATGCCGCGCCGCGGTGTCGGTGAAGCCGGAGTTGTGCCGCCTGCCGAGGATTTCATAGACCTTGGCGAGCCCCGCGTCCATTGGCGCTGGTGGGCCGGCGGCATCGGTTTCATTCCCGACGCGATGCACGCGCGCCACGGCTTGGCCGTTTAGTTCGATCAACGAACCGTCGGGATCGGGTGGCAATATTAGGAAGAATTGCTTGACCGCTTCTTCGTGGCCGGTGAGGTCGATGTGTTGCATGGTCGATCATCTCTAGCGCGCGGTAACAATGCCCCATCTTAGCGCCGCGCACATGAATATGCCAGCCAAGGGCAACGAAGCACCCCTAGTGCAAAACTCCGCCAGCAGAGAGGGACAGCCAAACAATCGCCTCGGCAGCCACTGCGTCGTGTGCGCAAAGTGAAGGCGATAAAACTTCGCCATTCGTCAAAGTTGCCGCAGGTGATGAAACCGCTGCTGTGGATCGAGCGAGTCTTGTTTGACTTCAAGCCGCCGCGGGGAAGAATTAAGGTGGCCGTGGCGTCTTTGCCCGGCTTAAAAAACTGGCGGCGAACAGTACGGCTGTGGCAAGGTTGACGACCATCGTAGGCGCGGTTTCGGCGATCGTGACGATCGTCGATTATTTCACGGCCAAGTTGTTGGTCGCCAATTGGCTGTCGCGCCAGGTGAGTCATATGCCCGACGGCTGGCAGATTTCTCCCACGCTGAACGCGGCGGCCATCGCCGCGTTCGTCGGACTGGTGTGGATGGCCACCGGCTGCGAGGCGCCGCCCGCCGATCCGCAGGCCAAGGGGCGGCTGTTTCGTTTGCGGGCTTACCTGATCGGCTGCGGCCTGGGTCTGTGGTTTTTTTTCGGCCCGGCCATCGGCAACCCCGCGCCGGCGGTAAAAGTCGCCGCGCCCGCCGAAGGCCCCGCTGCCGCGATGCCGCGGCCCGATGAGCGCGCCGCCAGCCGCGCGGCGCCGACCGACGGTTGGCAAAACGGCGATCGCCGCGCCCTTGCCGCACGGGCCGACGCCCATTCACCCTTCGCTCAGCCGCGCGACCATGCCGTCGCCCGCGGCTGGCGACCGGGCGACGGCCTGCGGATGATGGCCAACCTCATCGAAGGCTGGGTCAATCCGACCAGGTCCGAGCCACCGCCGGTCGGCCGCTAGCGGCGGGACTGGCCACGTGCCATCCCGGCGCCGCCGAAAACCGCGCCGCCCCATCGAGCGCTTGCTTCAACGAAGTACACGCTTCGGCCGACGGGCATTTGGGCGTCTTCGCGACCAACCGGAAAAGATGGTGCTTCGACGTCGTCGGCTTGTAGCAGGTGACCGGCGTCTTCCACCGAAACGACAAGTCGTGCGTGTGCGAGGCGTCGCGCCAGGGCCGCGCCTCGGTGGCCAGCGTCGTGATGATCAGGTCGTATCGCTCGGCGGGCGGTTTGCTGGCGAAGTATTGCTCTTGGTCCTCCGCCAACTCGAGGCCCGCGCGCTCCGCTTCGGCGTCGCCGGCCAGGTACAGCGCGACAAACGCCTTGGCCGTGCCGACCTGCTCAACGGTCTTGAAAAAATAGTGCTTCACCCGACCGGTGGCCGAGCACGACAACACAATCCAGTCGCCGCGCCAGTCGCCGGGCACCACAAACCGGAACGACAGCAGCTTGGCGCCCTCGAAGCCGTTTTTGGCCGACCGCCGCAGCTTAAAGAACACGCCGTGCTCGTTTTCGAGCGTGCCGCTGGCCACCACCACTTTTCCCGGCGGAATCATTTTGGTGGTTTCCTTCAGTTCCTTGCGGTGCGTGGCGCTGGCGCTGCCGTTGGGCAGAGCCTGCGTGACCACATTGCCATGAACGTTACCCGCGCCGCCGCCAAAGCTCAGCGTGGTGCCGACGCCCGCCCCCAGCGATTGCATGAATTCAGTCGTCTTGACCACCTCGGTGCCGTCGACAGTGTCGTTTTCGATCTGCGTCTTGGGCACAAAATCGACCACCCGCAGCCGTTCGGCGGGGCTGGTCAGCTCGAATTGCAGCTCTTCCAGATCGGCTTCGTGCCCCTGCGCCAAACGCACCGACACGCGCAGGTCGGCCTCGATCACCTTTTCGTCCGGGTGCAGCAGCGCGAAGGCCTGTGGCGTGACATCGTGGCATTCGACCAGGTAGCGCAGGTCGAAGCTGACTTTGGGCGGCGCGGCTTTCGCCGGCTGCGCCCCCACCGGCCAGAGCAAGGCCAGCGCGACCAAGGGCGCGCGCGTGGCCGCGGTGGCAAACTTCAAGACAGAAGCAATGGATTTCATCGACCGACCCTTCCTCTCTCTCAACAAGGGTTCGACCGCATCTATGCACAGTGGGCCATAGCGTTGACGATGGCGAGGCGCTCGTCGATGCGACAGGGTTGCTCAGCCGAGACTGTAGCATTGCAGGTCTCAATGGTGCTACGGCGGTTTGGCGGCGCGCGTTCAAATTTTGTAAAACTTACCGATGTCCAGACTGCCTAAAGGCCGCCAGGCTCCGCAGATTACCGCGTCGCCGATGGGTTTGATCATCGTTCGTTGCGCCCACGGTTCGGGCGAGGATGAATGAACTCCGTAGCGCCGCGTGGTAGTATAAGGTCGGATTTTTCAGTGCCACGATCGGAAGGCGACCGACTATGACCAAAGATGGATCGCGACCCACCACTAGCCGGTTTCCGATTTGGCTTAAAGTCGCTCTTTGCCGCAGTTTTCAAATGTAGCGTGTTGCTGGCCATCGCAGTGCCAGCGTTTCAAGCGACGCGCGAGTCGATGATCAGGAATAACTGCATCAGCGGTTCGAGGCAAATTGGCATTGGCGTTCAAGGCTACCACGACGTGTATGGACGTTTCCCCGCTCCATATGTGCCTGAGGCCAGCGGGCAGCCGATGCACAGTTGGCGAATGACCACCGGCCCGTTCCGGTTTTGTCCATCAAGATGCCACCGGCTTGCCCGGTGGAGTTTCACGTTGGCCGTCTACAAGAGGCGATCCTTCCCAATCGTCT
>DASVHB010000218.1:0-3417 GCA_036379195.1 Pirellulales bacterium | reverse complement strand
CACCACCAGCGCGGCGGCGGTCTTCGCGCCCAGCGGCGACAGCCAGCTTTGCAGTGGTCTGCGGCGCGCGGCCCAAGGAGCAAACACCACAACCAGCGGCGCCGCCACCAGCGCCAACACCATGCCGGGCGGCAGATATTCGCGCACCGACGATGCCATGACATCCGGCCCGCCCACAAACGACAGCAGCCGCACGGTGAACGGCACCTTGGTGACCTTATACATGGGTATGCTGGCCACGGCGTAGACGGCCGAGAGGGCGAAGATGGCCAGACAGAGGCATCGCCAGGCTCTGCTCGCCGACCGGGGCCAGCTCTGCCAAGTCAGCGACGCCAGCCAGCAAACCACCGTCAGCCCGGCGACAAACGCCAGGTCGGGCGAGACGACGATGCCCAGCCGCAGCAGCCACCGAGCAAATTGGCCGACGGTCGCGACCGGAAACGGCAGCAGGGCCAGTTTGGCCAGCACCACGACCGCGGCCAGCGACAAACCCAACGCCATCCAAAACCGATCGGTAGGAACGAGGCGATCAGAGACGCTTTGGGTCTGCGGCGGCTGGGGGGCTGTTTGCCGCACCGGCGCTCGATCGGTGGCCGCGGCGGTTGTCATGGCGAATCCTTTCGCTCGTGTCTGTTCGCTCGTGTCTGCTCGCTCGTGTCTGTTCGCCCGGGGAACAGAAACTCCCTTTTTCTGGGCCGCCAGTATCCGCCTTTCGCGCAACGGAGGCAAGCCCCAGTTTTGCCCATTGGCCGGTTGGGGCCGGTTGGCCGGCTTATTCGCTTATTCTCCCGGGCGCTCCGCGCGCACCTGCACTTGCAAGGCCCCCAGCATGCGCGTGATGTCTCGCTCTTTGCGCTCGATAAACGGCACGTTATCCAGAATGATGGCGCGGCGCTCGCTGCTGGGCTGCAAAATCAACCGGCCCGACCGCAACAGCAGGTACTCGAAGACATCGTTGATCTCTTTGTCGATGCGCAGATGGGGGGCCGAGAACCGCTCCAGATTGCTCAGCATGCCGTGATGGTGCAGCAGTTCATTGGGCCGCACTTCCCAATAGTCGAAATGAACGACCACATACGACACCGCGAAGATTACGGTCAAAATCGCCGCGATCGTCCAGTAAAACGTGGCGTTGGCCAAGGGACGGAACTTGCCGAACGTATGCGTGATGGCCGGCAGCACCTCGGGCTTGTACTCGAAGAAAAGAACCAGCCCCATCACGACCGCCGCGGCGAAAAAGAACAGCGTCAGCGATGTGGTGCGCGGAAAATCGAAGGCCAGCACCACCAGGTTCACGGCCATGATGCCCAGAAAGATCGTGGCGATGGTCGTGGCCGTCTGGTTGGTGGCGTCGAGCGGCCGGCTCGTGAAGCTCATATAAAGCGCCGCCACGACCGCCGCCAGCAGCACCGGGTATAAAAAAATCACCTTCGGATACGAGATGAGCACAATCCGCTCGGGCGCGGCGGCCGGCCCGGTCGAAGGCGCAGAGCGGCTAGCGGCGGCGCTGGCCGCCGCCTCGGCGCGGGGCGATTCGAGGCCGGAATCGGCGGCGTTACTCATAGGCTTCTCGATACGGCGAGGCGCATTTCCGCCGCTCAATGCACAAGCTTGCGCAGGGCTTCCAAGGCCGCGTCGTAATTCGGTTCTTCGGCCACTTCCTTGACGGTCTCGGCATACACCACCTTGGCGTCGGCATCGAGCACATAGACGCCGCGGGCCAGGATTTTGAGCTCTTCGATCAGCATGCCCCAGTTCTTGCCGAAGCTGCGGTCCTGGTAGTCGCTCACGCTCTTGAGGTTGGTGATGTGCTCGGCGCCGCAGAAGCGGTTCATGGCGAACGGCAGGTCGAGGCTCATGGTGATGGCGTTGATCTTGTCGCCGAAGGCCCCCAGTTGCTGGTTGAAGTTTTTGGTCTGTTTCTGGCAGACCGGCGTATCGAGCGAGGGCACCACGCTGATCACGGTGGGCTTGCCCTTGAGGCTGGCCAGCGTCACCTCTTGCAACGCGCCGTCGGCAAAGCGGTGGGCCTTGAAGTCGGGGGCCTGCTGCCCGACGCTCACGGCGTTGCCGGCCAGAGTCATGGGGTTGCCTTTGAACGTGACGGCTCCGGAACGCGACATGGCAAAATCTCCTGAATCGGGTGTGCGAATGGAAACAGTTAGTATCACGTTTTCGCGGCTGGCATCAAGTAGGCCGGGGGCGGCTGTGCCATATGGCTACCACGAAATCGGCGGCAACTGATTGACAAAAATGGTCGCCAGTGCTTGCGAGACGGCCGGCAAGGTTTATGATGATACGTTGCATCCTAACGATGTTGGCGGCAGGCCGGTTCCTTTCTCAGAGTGCCTTTTTTGGTTGAAGGAGCAACTCGATGATTGGTCTCTCACAAAGTTGGTCGCTTCAGGTGGACCGGGGCCCGGATTGGTTATTCGTGAGGCCGAGCCTCGTCGCCGAGGGCGACGGCTCGAGTGAAGGTGGTTTCGCCGTGGAAGATTGCATTGACGACGCCTCGCTGGCCGACGGCATCTGGTCGGTCATCGAGCAGCATTTCACCTATCGCGTCGTGGTCGAATGCGACCAGCTCGGCAGGTTCACCAGCGCCATGATCGCCCAGCTTCTGACGTTAAACCGGCGAATTCGCGGGCATGGCGGCACGTTGCGGCTCTGCGGACTGTCGGACGACAACCAAGAGACGTTGCGGCAGTGCCGCATCGACGGTTTTTTTCCGCGGTTTTCCGATCGCTCGCAAGCGGTGTTGGGCAATCGGCCGTTGCAGCCGCGCTAGGTGACTTCAGCCCCCGCATGAGCATTCTGGTTCAAAAGTTCGGCGGCACCAGCGTCGCCGATAGCAAAAAGATTCTGGCCGCCGCGCGGCGGGCGGTCCGCGCCCATCAGCAGGGCAACCAGGTGGTGGTGGTCGTCAGCGCGATGGGCAAAAACACCGACGTGCTGATCGACCTGGCCCACGAGATCAGCGAGTCGCCGCCGGCCCGCGAAATGGACATGCTGCTGTCGACCGGCGAGCAGGTGAGCGTGGCCCTGATGGCCATGGCCATCGACTCGCTCGGCGATCAGGCCATCAGCATGACCGGGGCGCAGATCGGCATCCGCACCGATAGCACCCACACCAAGGCCCGCATCCATTCGATCTCGACCGACCGGCTGCGGCGGGCGCTCGACGCGGGCAAGATCGTGATCGCCGCCGGCTTCCAGGGCATCGACGAAGAATCGAACATCACCACGCTCGGCCGCGGCGGCAGCGACACCACGGCCGTGGCCCTGGCCGCGGTGCTCGGCGCCGCTTGCGAGATTTACACCGACGTCGATGGCGTGTACACCACCGACCCGCGGGTGCTGCCCGAAGCCCGCCGCGTGAGGCAAATCAGCTACGACGAAATGCTCGAATTGGCCAGC
>DASVHB010000217.1:0-2450 GCA_036379195.1 Pirellulales bacterium | reverse complement strand
CGCTTCGGCGGTTGATTGCCGTCCGTCGGTCGTGATGGACCAATGCACGACCTGATCATCTTCAAGCGACTGTCCGATCACGGATTCCAGCACGCGGCGCTGTTCGTCGGACAACTCGGCTACCATACTCGCCTGGTTCATCGCCATGATTTCAGTATACCACCGCGTCTCGCGGGGGGAATTCAACTTCGGAGCTAATCTTTTCTGCCCTTCGGTCTCTTCGTTGCCTTCTGTTTAAAACCCGCCGTCCTGGCCGCCGCCAGGCGGGCGCGTGTTCGTCGGGCCGTTGACACCGAAAGGCATTGTTCTTCACAAGCAAGTATCAGTCGTTCTGGTACGGCATCAAGATGTCGCCGGTCGGCAAACCAGCGATCGACTTGAAGCCGCCCGCGGCGATTTGCTCACCGAGCTTAGTGATCGCGCGGAAATAACGGTCGCTGGGACGTCGGCCCGTCAGCCCGCGGCGCAAATCTTGGCAAATGGTGTCGGCGGCGGCCTGCACCACTTCGTCTTGCTGTCGGGCGGCGTAGAGGCTGGTGCAGAGAATGATGATGGTGTCTTGCACGCGGCGCGAAATCTCGGCCATGCGGCATTGCCGGTCGGCCAGGCTCAATTGATATTTGCGCATCGCGCCGCTGATCTCCAGCGGCGAGTGCACCAGCCAATCGGCGGCGAACTCGGCGTGCTCGCGCAGGGCGGGCGGCATCGGCGGCAGTTCGGGCCTGGCGTGCCCCAGCAGCTTTTGGCCCACAAACCACTTGCCATAGTCCCACAGCGGCCCGCGCAGCACGGCCAGATGCGCGGGATTGGCCATGTTCGGCTTCTTGATGCCCGCCGCGGCCAACGCCTTGCCGATCGGCTCGAAGTACTTCATGCCGTGCTGTTTTACAAGAGACTTAAAAAAAGCCATGCCGAGCATCTCGCCTTCGCCTTCGTAAATGCAGGGGGCCAGAAACTCGTGTACGTTGTCGCCGAAGAGATGCCCGTGCAAGAACGATCGCCCGCCGTGCGTCTTCATGAGCAGTTCGACGGCGGCTTCTTTCTGGGCCTCGCTGCCGAAAATTTTGGCGATGATGCACTCCATCTCGCCGCGATATCCCTGGTCGATCAGTCCCGAGCACCACTCGACCAAGGCGTCGGCGGCCACGATCAGTCCGGCCAGCCGGCCCAAGCGGCGGCGCACCAGCTCGCGGGTGTCGATGGCGGCGCCGTAGGTTTTGCGGAAATGCGCCCAGGGCAACATGCCCGCCAGCATCAACCGCATGGCGCCCGCCGCCGTGGCGCACAGCGCGATGCGCCCCAGGTTCAGGCCGTGATAGGCGATCGTCAGGCCATCTCCGCGCGTGGGCTTCAGCAGATTAGCCGCCGGCACACGGAAATCGTGAAACAAGATGCCCTGATTGTAGGTGTGCTTCAAAGCATACAGCCCGTACGACTTCAAGCGGAAATGCTCGTTCTCTTCGGACGGCAGGTCGACCACCAGCACCGCCGGGCGGTTGTCGATCAGGCAGACCAGGCCGATGGTGCGGCCCGGCAGGACGTTAGTGATGAACAGCTTCTCGCCGTTGACCACATAATGATCGCCATCGAGCACCGCGCGCGTGCGCAGGGCGGTCAGATCGCTGCCGGCGTTCGGCTCGGTGAGCGCGAAGGCCGACAGGCTCTGGCCATTGGCCAGCCGCGGCAGAAACTGCTGCTTTTGCTCGGCGTTGCCAAAGGTGCGCACCGGATCGACCGCCCCAATGCAGCCGTGCACCGACGCCATGCCGGCGATGGTCGGATCGAGCGTGGCCATGCGCGTGAGAAACGGGGCGAAGCTGGTGAACGGCGCGCCCGACCCGCCAAATTCGCGATCGACCAACAGACCCCAATAACCGGCGCCGGCCAGCTCCTGCATAACCTGGTTCGACACTTTGCGATGCTCGTCGAGCACCGTGCCCGACTCGCGATGCCGCCGCACGACCGCCAGCGAATCGTCCATGACTTTGGCCACGTGCGGCGGAGTGGCGGGCGGCGGAGAGCCGAACAGTTCGATCGGCACATGGCCGTCCCAAATGGCGCGATGGGCCGGGCTGGCCGTGGTTTGGTATTGCGGAGCAAACAGCGCCTCGACCTGATCGTCGGCCTTGTCGATGGCCCCGGTTCGCCGGGCTTCTTCTTCGCTTTTGCCGCCGAGCTTCAGGGCGGTTTCGGCGAACGATTGTTGCCGGTCGTCGGCGTTGGCGTGAAGGTGCTCGTCTGCCTGCGGCTCGCGCGTGGTTGACATCGTGTTCCTTCGGTTAGTTCCCGTGTTGGTCTAGAGAATTATAGCACTTTGCCTCGCCCGGTGGCTGAGCATTGATGATGGCTGGGGAAGAGCCTTGGCGATGCCCGGAGGGAACCAATAGGATTGCGTGTCTGTAGGGAACGCCCTCCGTGGCGTTCCGTGAGCCGCGAATCGACGTCGATTC
>DASVHB010000216.1:0-6910 GCA_036379195.1 Pirellulales bacterium | reverse complement strand
CATTGTCGTCTTTCGCTCCGCGAAAGTAACGCTACTTTCGCTCCAGCGAAAGGCGACTTTGGCCGGCACCCGGCTTGACGCCACGCCCCAGATCAATCCCAATGTCAAATACGTTTCACTCGTTCTCGCAACCGCCTCATGGCAACACTCGACCCATCACCCCGAACCGCCAACGCGACCCACGGCGAGTTGCTGCGCACCGAGAAGCTGAGCAAAACCTATCGCGATGGAAACGTGCGGGCACTGGTCGATGTGACGCTGTCGATCGCCCGGGGCGAGTACGTGGCGATCATGGGTCAGAGCGGCAGCGGCAAATCGACGCTCCTGAATCTGCTGGGCGCCCTGGACCGCCCTACCTCGGGCGAAGTCTATTTCGACGGGCAGCCGCTCTCGCGCACCAGCCGGCTCGATCGGCTGCGGGCAGAAAAAATCGGCTTCGTCTTTCAATCGTTTCATTTACTGCCCATGTTGACGGCGCTGGAAAACGTGCAAATCCCGTTGTTCGAGGGTTCGTTACCCGCCAAGCAGCGCCAAGAGAAAGCCGCGAAGCTGTTGAGCGACGTCGGCATGGGGCACCGCGCCGGGCATCTGCCCAGCCAGCTTTCGGTGGGCGAGCGGCAGCGGGTGGCCATCGCCCGGGCCTTGGTCAACGATCCGCTGTTGCTGCTGGCCGACGAGCCGACCGGCAATCTCGATTCGCACACCGGGCATGAGATACTGGACCTGTTTGACCGGCTCCATCGCGAGCGCCAGTTGACGCTGGTCGTCATTTCGCACAGTCCCGAGGTGGCCGAGCGCGCCCAGCGCGTGCTGCAGGTTCGCGATGGCCGCGTGGAAGTCGAGCAGCAACAGTAACAGCGTCCAAAAGACGTTTTTAGTTCAAAGTTGGTTGACGGTTCTGTTCCGCGACTTCTTGCCATCGGTGGCTGGGGCAGAGGCTTGCCGATGCCCCGGCTCGGACTCACCGGGGCATCGCTTAGGCTCTGCCCCAGCCACCGCGGCCGTAGCGCAGCGGAACGCCACGGAGGGCGTTCCCTACAGACGTTATGCGGTAAACTACCACCAAGCGAGCATTTCTGCGGCCCGGCCTCACGGTGGCCGGGGGCTACCGGCGTGCCGCCGCGGCGACTAGAATCGAGTGTTTTTGAGGAAAAACCATGCCCCAACTTTGCGACATTGGCCTGATCGGTCTCGCCGTCATGGGCGAGAACCTGGCCCTGAACATCGAGAGCCGCGGCTTTCGGATTGCCGTATTCAACCGCACTACCAGCGTGGTCGATCACCTGCTGGCGGGCCGCGCCCAAGGCAAGCAGTTTGTCGGTTGCCATCGCCTGGAAGAACTGGTGGCCGCCTTGGCCAAGCCGCGCAAAGTGATGCTGATGATCAAGGCCGGGCCGGCCGTCGATGCCATCATCGAGCAACTGCTGCCGCTGCTCTCGCCCGGCGATGTGATCATCGACGGCGGCAACACTCACTATGCCGACACCGAGCGGCGCACGCAGTACGTCGAGTCGAAGGCATTGCTGTTCGTCGGCACGGGCGTGTCGGGGGGCGAAGAAGGGGCGCTGCGCGGGCCGAGTCTCATGCCCGGCGGCAGCCAGGCCGCTTGGCCGCTGGTCAAGCCGATCTTTCAGGCCATCGCCGCCAAGGTCGGATCGAACGCCGACATTCCCTGCTGCGAATGGGTGGGGCCGCGTGGGGCCGGGCATTATGTGAAAATGGTCCACAACGGCATCGAGTACGGCGACATGCAGTTGATCTGCGAAGCCTACTTTTTGCTGCGGCAGGTGCTCGGGCTGTCGAATGACGAACTATACGATGTGTTCGCCGAGTGGAACCGCGGTGAGCTGGACAGCTACCTGATCGAAATCACGCGCGACGTGTTCAGCGTCAAAGACCCCGAGACGGGCAACGACCTGGTCGACATGATTCTCGACAAGGCGGGCGCCAAAGGCACCGGCAAGTGGATGAGCCAGTTGGCACTGGACCTGGGCGTGCCGAGCACGCTGGTCACCGAAGCGGTCTACGCGCGCAGTCTTTCGGCACTGAAGGACGCGCGCCAGCGGGCCAGCAAGGTTTTGCAGGGGCCGGGCGGAAAGTATCAAGGCGACAAGCAGCGATTTGTCGAACAGGTTCGGCAGGCGCTCTACGCCTCGAAGATCAGCAGCTATGCCCAGGGGTTCGTGCAATTGCAGGCGGCGGCGGTTGAGCATCAGTGGCCGCTCGACTATGGCAGCGTGGCGATGTTGTGGCGGGGCGGCTGTATCATTCGCGCCAGGTTTTTGGAACGCATCAAAGAAGCCTTCGACGCCGATCCGCAGCTCGAAAACCTGTTGCTCGCCCCCTACTTCACGCAAGCGGTACACCAGGCCCAAGACGCCTGGCGGCACGTGGTGATGACTTCGTTCGCATTGGGCATCCCGGTGCCGGCGTTTTCGACGGCCTTGACCTATTACGACGGCTATCGCACCGCGCGGCTGCCGGCCAACCTGCTGCAGGCGCAGCGCGATTACTTCGGCGCGCACACTTATGAGCGCGTCGACCGGCCCGGCACATTCCACACCGATTGGCTGGCGCTGCGCAAGCCACCCGCCCCATAAGACGTTCGGGTATTCCCGGAGGTGTCTGCATGCGACGCTTGTTCCTTCTCGTCTGCTCGGGGCTGGCGATTGTAAGTTTGGCGCAATCGCCGCGATCGATTGACGCGGCGACAATCGAAGGTCGCATCGTCGATTCCGCGGGTAAACCAATCGCAGGGGCGGAGGTGCGAATCTGGCAAAAGCTGAGAGGACCCGATGGCCGCCTCGTAGATCAATCCGTTGAACTGGGCGGCAGCGACGTGCTGCTCACCGACGCCGAGGGGCGATTCGTTTCGCCCGATGTGCTGGCCGCCGGGGCACCAACACAGATCGTTGCTGAAGGCGGCGGGATGCTCGCCGGCCGAACCGGCTGGATTCCTATCGCCAGAGACGCGACGGCGCTCAACGTGCCCGATATCACACTCAAAGGTCTGCGCCTCGTTATAGGGCGCGTGCTCGATCGCCACGGGCAGCCGGTCGACGGCGCCACGGTGTTCAATTCGGGCGACGGACACGAGCGAGTCGAAGCGACCAGCAAAGGCGGCGGAAGGTTCTTCCTGAGGGGTGTGCCGAAAGGCGCCGTGTTCTTGTTCGCCGAAAAACCCGGCTTCCGGTTTGCAGGCGTGCGTTTGCCGGCCGATCGGGCTGAGGCAACACTCGTGCTGATCTCGCTCGACGAGCCCGCCGAGCCAAAGCCGACATTGCCGCCACTGCTCTCGCCCGACGAGGAATACGCTCTGGCGCGTGCCGTGCTCGATGCCTGGCTCGAGCGGTTGGCAAAGTCCGGCACGCCAGAGCAAAAAATCAGGGGCTTTTCGTCCTTGGCACAAATCAATGGCCTGGAGGCTCTGCAACGACTCGATTTCTTGGCCGACGTCGATAAGTCGGTCCGCGATAGCCTTCGCCATAGCGCGATTCTTTCGGTCATCGCCCATCGCGACCGCGTCTCGTGGGACGAAGTGCGGGCGATGATCGACACGGGAGACGACGAGTACCACAAGGCCGCGGAATTGATACAGGCCGCCGACGAGATCCACGCTGACGAAAGGGATGCGGCCGGGCAGGCAAGGCGGCTCGAGTGGCTCGCGTCGGCCGCGGCACACGCGCGCAAAGTAGCCGATCCGACACGGCGCGTGCGGGTTTTAGCAAGCGCGGCCGAACGCTTGTTTGCTTTGGGAGAAGTCGCCCGCGCCCGGCCGCTGCTTGCTGAAGCCGAGAACGACGCGAAACCGCTACTCCCCGATTATGGGGCGCAGTTTGCTTCGCTTCATCTCGCGCTGGCGGCGGCGCACGACGATGCGGACCGCGCCATGGACTGGCTCGCAAAGACGGGCATTTATTTGAAGTGGCATGGCAGCCGCGTGGCTGCCGGGCTGCTGCCCGATCATCCCGAGCAGGCCCTCGACGCCTGGAAGCAGGTTGCGGAGGCGATGCGTAAAGACCGTTCGCGCACGACTAGCGGCGTCGAATACCGTTCGGCGGTGGATTGGTGTTATCGGCTGGCGCTGGTCGACCGCGCGCTGGCCGAGCCGATCGCCGTGAACGCCGGCGAGGCGATCGTGCGCGTGTGGGCAAAGGGCGCCATCATTCTGGCCCTGAATGAGACGCAGCCGGCCGAGGCCCGCCGGCTGCTCGCGGTCTTGGTGCGAGAGGAGCTTCCTCAGCTTCCCACTGACGATGGTTGGCTTCTGCCTCGGCAGTCGGCGCCGGCGATCGCGGCCTGGCTGTTGCCGGTGGCCGAACGAGTCGATCCCAATCTCTGCGACGAACTGTTCTGGCGGTCGCTGGCCTTGCGGTTGCCGCGCCCCGGTCGAGACAGTCTCAATGATCGAGCTGACCGGGCCGACATCGAGTTGGCGAAGCTGCTGAGCAGGTACGACCGCGATGTTGCGCGGACGCTGCTGGAACCGCTGGCTGCGAATGCTTCGGCTCAGGGCACTGTAGCAGGCCACGCCTTCCTAGCAGCGGTGCATGTCGACCCGCGCTGGGCCAAAAGCTTTCTCAACACCGGCGCCGACTCGACATCATCTCCCGAGCTTGCCGACCGCTTGCGGTTTTATTTTGTGTGCTGTTTGGGGGTGCCATTGCCTGACCGCTGGAATGGGCCGAGCGAGTTTTCCGCGGGCTTCTGGGAGCCTTCCGCGAAAGACAAGCCGCTGCCGCCTTAGCCGCCGGTTGCGGTGCTGTGCGTAACGGCACGGAGTCCCCTAGAGACCAATGCATTTCGTTTAATAAGATGATGGAATCCACGAATAACCATCACTCCGCATTCCGCACTGGCAAATGATGCGGCTGGCTGCGCTCGGCCCACCCCACAACGAAAGGCGAACCATGACCGATGAGATTGATTACGAAATCTTTGGCTCTGAAATGCAGTATGTCGAGGTCACGCTCGACCCCAGCGAGATGGTGATCGCCGAGCCGGGCATGATGATGTACATGACGCCCGGCATTCAGATGGAAACCGTCTTCGGCGATCCCTCGGCCAAGGGCGGCGGCTTCTGGAGCAAAGTGGCCGCCGCCGGCAAACGCGCGATCACCGGCGAGTCGATTTTCATCACCACGTTTCGCAACGCCGTCGCCGCCCGAGAGCACGTGGCCTTTGCCGCACCCTATCCCGGCAAGATCCTGCCCATGCACCTCGACCAGCTCGGCGGCGAGTTGATCTGCCAGAAAGACTCGTTCATCTGCGCGGCGCGGGGCGTGCAGATCGGCATCGCCTTTCAGAAGAAGATCGGCGTGGGGCTGTTCGGCGGCGAAGGGTTCATCATGCAGCGGCTCACGGGCGACGGCATCGCGCTGGTACACGCCGGCGGCACGATGATGCACCGCACGCTCTCGCCCGGCCAAACGCTCAAGCTCGACACCGGCTGCCTGGTGGCCATGACATCGAGCGTGACCTACGACATTCAATTTGTGGGGGGCATCAAGAACACGCTGTTCGGCGGCGAGGGCTTGTTCTTCGCCACGCTCACCGGGCCGGGCGAAATTTGGTGTCAGTCGTTGCCCTTCTCGCGCCTGGCCGGGCGGGTGCTGGCCAATGCTCCGCAGACCGGCGGCAGTCGTGAAGAAGGCTCGATCCTCGGCGGACTCGGCCGGCTGATCGGCGGCGATAACGAGTGATCCATCTAATTCCGCGGCTTCGAGCGCACGTGGAGCTTGGCCAGCTCTTCGGCGGCGCAGCGGCGAACTTCGGAGTCGCGAGGCGCTTCGGTGATGATCTCTTTGAAGAGCTCTTCAGCCCGGTTCGGCAGCGCCTTCTTCACCAACTCAGCCCGGTGGAACGTATCCAGACACTTGCGCACCGTCCGGCATTCGTCGGCGGCGGCCACGATTTCCGGATCTTTCTTGAGCGCCGCCAGCCGTTCGGCGGCTTGCTTGGCGCTGGCGGCCGGCAGAAGTTCCTCCGCTTGCTCATAAACCAGAAAGGCGCAACACGCCTCGTCGTCCTGTTCGTGTTTGCGCCCCGCGGCCAGCAATTGGGCGGCCTGCGGCTCGTTCAACACCGCCTGATAATGCGGATCGCGGTGCAACTTGTTGACGTGCTGCGCGACCTCATGGTTGAAGACCGGCACCTCTTCGTAGGCCCACTTCAGATAATCGAGCTTCTCAAAAGCCTCAATCACCTTGTCTTGCTTGAGCAGCTCGTCACCCGCCTTCATGGCTTTGCGCCCGTCGTCGGCCATCGACGCCAAGGCTTTTTTGGCTTCGTCGTGGTGCTTGTCTTTCGGGCGGCTCAAAGCCACGCGCATATAGAGCGTGGCGGCCAGGCGCAGCTTGCCCTCCTTGCGGGCCTCGGCGGCGTACTTCATGCGATGCCCATTGGTTTTGGCCTGGCGGATGTTGGCGGCAATCTGCTCGCGTTTCATCCAGGCCGCCATCTGCGACTGATAGGCGCTGACGATGGCAAAAGCGCCGCCTCCCCGCGGCGACATGCCCCGCATATGGCCGTGCCGCGCCAGGGCCGAGCTTGTAGACCATGCCATCACCAACAGGGTAATCGCGGCGAGACGCATCAGAAGTTGTCCTCCGAGGGCCGGTTCAAGCTTCACGCACTTATTATGCGCCGGTTCTGCGATCTTCGCCACTATTTGCCGCCCGGGGTAGTGTACTAAAGTTGCTTTGTTCGCGCACACAAACCCGAAGCGCAAGCGAGGCCGTGGGCTGATTCTGCCTCGCTTACGCTTCGGGTTAACGTCAGATTGCCTATCAGCAATACAACTTCAGGACACTACCCCGCCCGGAACCACCGCGTCGCCGCCCAACTCGCGAGCGATGTCCGACAGCGTTTGCCATAAATAGTCGCCGTATGTGCCGTCGGCCCAAATCTG
>DASVHB010000215.1:0-5062 GCA_036379195.1 Pirellulales bacterium | reverse complement strand
CGGGCAACTCGTCGCCCTGGCCGTGGCCGTCAAAAATTGGGTGACCTATTTCGGCGCCTATCTCAATGTGTCGCCGGCCCTCTTTCCGCAACGGTGGGTCGAAAGCGATTCGCACGAGCGCGCCTCGATGAGCTCGCTGGCTGCCGAACGCCGGCAAGCCGTGCGAATGTCGGGCGTGCGCGAGGCGGTGGTGCGGTGGCTGGCCGAGGCGCTTGATTGCGAGCGCTATCACCTGCACTCCGGGCATCCGCTCTTGTCCCGTCCGCGCGATGCCAGTCCGGCGCCCGCCCGAGTGGGATAACTTCTAATGCCCGATGCCAAAACGCGTGTGCTGATTCTAGGCGGCGGTTTCGGCGGCGTTTATACCGCCATGTACTTAGAACGGTTGCTTGGGCGGCGCGGGCTGCGACGCTGCGAGATCGCCTTGGTCAACCGCGACAACTATCTCGTTTTCCAGCCGATGCTGCCCGAAGTCATCTCGGGGGCCATCAACACGTTGCACGTGATTTGCCCGATCCGCCGCCTGGCGCCCACCACGCACGTCTATTCACGCGAAATCGAGCAGATCGACCTCGAAAACAAGATGGTGCGCCTGGCGCCGGGCAGCCGGCCCAAGCCGCTGCTGCTTGGCTTCGACCATCTGGTGCTTGCGCTGGGCAATGTGCTCGACGATAGCAAAGTGCCGGGCATGCGCGAGCACGCTCTGCCGTTTAAGTATCTGGGCGACGGGCTGCTGCTGCGAAACCATCTGGTGCACATGCTGGAAGAAGCCGACACCGAGACCGACCCCGCCGAGCGGCAGCGGCTGCTAACGTTTGTCGTGGCCGGAGGCGGCTTTTCGGGCGTCGAATGCGCCGCCGAGTTGAACGACTTTGTCCGCGCGGCCGTAAAAGTCTATCGTCGCCTGCGGCCCGAGGAACTGCGGGTGGTCCTCTTGCAGAGCGGCGAACGCATCTTGCCCGAAATCGACGCCGGGCTGGCCGCCTTCGCGCACCGCATTCTCCAGCGGCGGGGCGTCGAGATCCGCTTGCAAACGCGGTTGCAGGCCGTCACTGCCGAGGCCGCGCTGGTGGCCGACAAATCGGGCGAGGGCGCCGAGCTGATTCCCACCCGCACCGCCGTAGCCACCGTACCGAGTCGTCCGCATCCGCTCATTGCCAGCTTGCCTTGCGAACAACAGCGCGGGCGAATTGGCGTCGATGGTTCGCTGCGGGTGGCGGGCCGAGACGGCCTATGGGCCGTGGGCGACTGCGCGGCGGTGCCTCAGCCCGACGGCATCCTCTCGCCGCCGACCGCGCAGCACGCCATCCGCCAGGCGCGGCTGTGCGCGGCAAACATCGTGGCTTCGCTGGCCGGTCGTCCGCTGCAGACCTTTACGTTCACGGGTCTAGGCAAGCTGGGTTCGCTCGGCCGCCGCTCGGCCGTGGCCGAAATCATGGGACTGAAGCTTTCAGGACTGCCGGCGTGGGTGCTCTGGCGGGCGATTTACCTCTCGAAATTCCCGGGCTCCGACCGTAAGCTGCGAATCTTAGCCGACTGGATTTGGGACATGCTGCTGCCGCGCGACGTGACCCAAATCCGGCTGCGTGACGGGCAGGCTGTGCGGCAGGAGCATTTCGAGCCAGGGCAGATGGTGTTCGATCAGGGCGATTTCGGCGATAAGCTCTATGTGATCGTGCGGGGCGAAGCCGAAGTGACCGACGGCGACGCGGTGCTGCGTACGCTGCGCGCCGGCGACGTGTTTGGCGAGATTGCGTTGATTGCCGACGCGCCCCGCACCGCCCGTGTGCGGGCACTGACCGCGCTCGATCTGGTGGCCGTGCCGCGGCGCGCGTTCGGCCAGCTTGTAACCCACCTGCCCGGCGTGCGCGAAAGCATGGAGTCGATCATGCGGCGGCATGTGGGGGCCGAAACGGTGCGGCAGGAATGGGTACAATGAACGATATCGTCCTACTCGACGCGATGCCACCGAAATCATTCGTGCCATGTACTCGTTGAACGTCATTGACCGCCCCCAACCAATCGCCTCACCTCCGGCGCGCCTGCCGCGCTGGCTGAAGCGCAATGTGCCGTTGGGCAACGCCAATCACTTTACCGCGCGGCTGCTCGAAGAACTGCGGCTGGAGACCGTTTGCGATAGCGCCAAGTGTCCCAACCGCATGGAGTGTTATTCGCAGAAGACGGCCACCTTTATGGTGCTGGGCAGCGTGTGCACGCGGCCGTGCGGCTTTTGCGCGGTCGACAAGGGCCGCACGCAAGCGGTCGAAGCCGATGAGCCGCAGCGGCTGGCCGAGGCGAGCCGGCGGCTAGGGCTGCGGCATGTGGTGATCACGTCGGTCACGCGCGACGACTTGCCCGATGGCGGCGCCGAACATTTTTATCAATGTGTGCTGGCGGTGCGCGAGGCGACCGGGGCCGCCGTCGAAGTGCTCACACCCGACTTTTTAGGCAAGCCGGGGGCCATCGAGCGCGTGGTGGCCGCCGCGCCCGAAGTGTTCAACCACAACACCGAGACGGTGCCGCGGCTCTATCGGCGAGTGCGCGGCAGAAAAAGCGATTATCGTTGGACGCTGGAATTGCTGTCCCGCGTCAAGCGGCTCAACCCCGCCATCAAGACCAAAAGCGGTCTGATGCTCGGGCTTGGCGAAACGCGCGACGAGCTATTCGATGTGCTGGCCGACCTGCGCGGCGCGGATTGCGACTTGCTGACGCTGGGGCAATACTTGCAGCCTTCGCCCGAGCATCTGCCGGTCGAGCGTTACCTGCCGCCGGAAGAGTTTGACGACTTGGGGCGGCTGGCGCGGCAATTGGGCTTTCAGCAGGTGGCCAGCGGGCCGTTTGTGCGTTCGAGTTATCACGCCCGCGATCTAGCCGAGGGCGGCTGATGTCGGTCGAGCGCCACCTGCTGACTTTGCCCGAACTGGGCGTGGGCGATCGCCCCGTGGTGGTCAGCGTGTGGTTGGTCGAAGTCGGCGGCGAGGTGACCGAGGGCGATCGATTGCTGGAAGTGCTCGCCGGCGAAGTGACGATCGATCTGCCCTCTCCGGCCAGCGGCGTGCTGATCGAGACGTTGGTCGAAGAGGAAGAGCCGTTGATCGTGGGCCAGCCGCTGGCCTTGATCGAGAGCGCTGCCGATGAACATGCCGATGAGTAGCCCCGAAAGTCGCCTTTCGCTCCGCGAAAGTAGCGCTACTTTTGCGGAGCAAAAGGCGACCCTAGGCGCCCGGCCGTTCAGGTGTAGGCCGCCTGCGGACGCGAGGCGCCGTTGCCCGGCGCGCTGTCGTGAGCGGGAACGACACCGGCGGCCAGATGCGATACTCCGCTGGCCAGCTCCGCCGGCTCGAAGGGCTTGCTGATGTGCAATTGAAAGCCCGACGATAACGCCCGCAAGCGATCTTCTTCGCGGGCGAAGGCCGTGAGGGCCAAGGCGGGCACACGGCCTCCGCGGGCCGCTGGCAACTGACGCACCAGGCGAATCAGGTCGTAGCCGTCTTGACCCGGCATGCCGATGTCGCTCACCAATACATGGGGAGGCGACTGGTCGAACAGCGCCAACGCTTCGCGCACCGTCGACGCGACATCGACCTCGGCGCCATAGAGCCGCAGCACCTTACCGATCATCTCGCGCCCATCAGGCTCGTCGTCGACCACCAACACGCGCAGGCCCGTGAGGTCGGTGGGCGGCGATGAGGCGGCCGGCACCCGCGCCGCCGTGGGCTCAGCGCGGTTCGATTGGCCGTCGGTCGCCACCGCGGCGACGGGCAGCCGCACCACGAAGGTGGCGCCGTGGCCCGTGCCGTCGCTCGCCGCCGATACCTGCCCTCCATGCAGCTCGACCACGTGCCGAACGATGGCCAACCCCAGGCCCAGGCCGCCGTGCGTGCGGCGGCTGCTGCTGTCGGCCTGGCGGAAGCGATCGAAAATGTGGGGCAAAAACTCGGGATTGATGCCCTCGCCCGTGTCCGTTACGTCGATCTCAGCGTGCGAACCGCCGCACCGCAGCCGGATGCACACGTTCCCGCCATTGGGCGTGAATTTGATGGCGTTGACCAGCAGATTCCAGACGACCTGTTGCAGGCGATCGGGGTCTCCGGTCATCTGGACCGTGTCGACATCAAACACCGGCTCAAGCCGTACCCCCTTGGCCGATGCCGACGGGCGAACCACGTCGAGCGCGGCTTCGATGACCGATTCGAGCGAGAGCGGCCGAATGGTCAGCCGCAACTTGCCGGTGATGATGCGTGAAACATCGAGCAAATCGTCGATCAGCTTGGCCTGGGCCATCACGTTGCGCTCGACGATTTCCAGCCCGTGGGCCGACTCGTCGGCCGAAAGCTGCCCGGTACGCAGTAATTGCGTCCAGCCGAGCATGGCGGTCAGCGGTGTGCGCAGCTCGTGCGAGAGCGTGGCGAGAAACTCGTCTTTAATGCGGTTGGCTTCGCGGGCTTCAGAGTTGAGAATGTTTTCGATGGCGATCGAGGCCATCTGGGCCAATTGCAACACGACGGCTTCGTCGTCGGCGGTGAAGTCGCCCGAACGTTTGCGGCAGAGATGAATCAGACCGATGGTTCGGCCATCGCGGCCGGTGAGCGGCGCGGCCAGCCAGTCGGGCGGAGCCTGCGGCGCATCCCACAGCGACTTGCCTAGCGTCTGCCACGCGGGGTGGGCGGCCAATTGGTCTGCCGAGAGCCGCCGGGCGCGGTCGAGCGCGATCCAGAGGGCGTAAAGCTCTGAACCATTGGCCGGCTGCAGCGTGTGGCGCCGCGACTCATATTCCGGCGAAAGCGAAACCGTCTTATGACAGCGTTGCCAGTTTTCATCCCAAGTGGTCACCATGGTGGCCCGATGGGCGTCGATAATTTCGCGCGCCGTATTGGCGATAATCTCCAGCATTTTGTCCATCGACAGGGCCGAGTGGATGGCCAGCGAGGCCTCGGTCAGCTTGTGCAGTTGCTCGGCCCGCTGCCGCAGCCGCTCGGCCTGCCGCTCGATCTGCCGCGTCTTTTTATAAAGATCGAGAAAGACGGTGACCTTGGTGCGCAGCACCTCGGGCACGACCGGC
>DASVHB010000214.1:0-7081 GCA_036379195.1 Pirellulales bacterium | reverse complement strand
GGGCGACCTAGGAAGGTCGCCCTACGGTAACCTCGACCGCCGTAATTCCGGAACAAGGTAGGCATTAAGCTTAACACGGACGTTCTCGCTACCCCACACCGTACTTTTCCAGCAGCCGATAGAGACTCCGGCGGTTGATTCCCAGCGCACGCGCGGCACGAGCTTTGTTGCCGCGCTCGCGCTCCAAGATTTCGAGCACATGCGAGCGCTCGATTTCGTCCAACCGATCGTCGCCTGCGCCCAGTCGCGACGGCGAATCGGTGGCAGGCCGTCGGATTTCCAGCGGCAGATCTTCCAGCCGCACCAAGGCGTCGTCGGCCAGAATCTTGGCCCGCTCGATGGCGTTGATGAGCTGCCGCACGTTGCCCGGCCACGCGTATGTCTCCAGCGCGTCCATCGCCTCTGGCTCGATCTGCCAATCGCTTCCCAAAAAACGCTCGACGAGCAATCGAATGTCGCCGGTGCGCTGGCGCAGCGGCGGCAGTTCTAACGACATGACATTAATGCGATAGTAAAGATCTTCGCGGAAACGCCCCTGGCGCACTTCCTCGAGCATGTTGCGGTTGGTCGCCGCCAGCAGCCGCACGTCGACGCGGCATTCCTTGACGGAACCGACCCGCCGATACGAGCCATCTTCGAGCACGCGCAACAATTTCGCCTGCAATGGGCCGGGCATCTCGCCGATCTCGTCGATCATCAGCGTGCCGCCATCGGCCAACTCAAACAATCCCTGCTTCGCCCCCACCGCCCCGGTGAAGGCGCCTTTCTCGTGTCCGAACAGTTCGCTCTCCAGCAATGTTTCCGGCAAGGCGGCGCAGTTGATGACCACCAGCGGCTTATCGGCCCGCAGACTAGCGCGGTGCAACGCGCGTGCGACCAATTCCTTGCCGGTGCCGCTTTCACCCTGGATGAGAATCGCCTTGTCGGTCGGCCCAGCGCGTTCGATCAGTCGACACACTTCTTGCATGGCCGGCGAGCGGCCGATCATCTCGCTCGACGGCTGGCTGCGCGCGAGCACCGCCTTGAGCTGACGGTTCTCTTTGCGGAGCTGTCGGTGATCGAAGGCTTTTTGTACGACCACCTCCAACTCCGCCAGCGGGAACGGTTTGGTCAGGAAGTCGAATGCGCCGCGCTTCATGGCTTCGACGGCGGTTTCGATCGTGCCTTGGCCGGTGAGCATCACCACTTCGCAATCGGGGCTGCCCGCCTTGAGCTTCTCGAGCAGATCGAGGCCCGACAATCCGGGCATGACCAGATCGACCACCGCCACCTGAAACTGGCGACCGGCGGCCAATGCCAGGGCGGCCTCGCCTTCGGCCGCTTCGGCAATCCGGTAGCCGCGCCGCGCGAATCGCCGCGCCACCGTCGCTCGATATTCATCGTCGTCGTCAACGATCAGAAGGTCGATGGTCTGCATAGATGCTTTTTGATAGACGTTTCAGCACTTCATGGCCAGGCGCCGGCATGCTGCTAGGCAATCGCCGTGCCAGCCCGCGCACGTGCCCAGCCTGTTTGACATACGCGAGCAGATGGCCCCATGCGGCCAAGCAAGCCGAGCGAAATCGCCCTCGACTGTGCGGTTTCGCACATCTTGATTGTAGTGGTTGGGCGGCGCTGTTGGCAGAACCCCGCGGCAATCCGCCGAATTCGCATTCGTTCGCTATTCGGCTGTTGTGGCACCGCCGTTGCTTTATCGACGAACATGCCTGCAGAGCCAAGAACTTTGGAATAGCACGGCACATCGAAACCTGACGAACGAATCAACGCTGAGAGCCCGCGGAATGACTACCGCACAACTGCCGGATGCCGGCACTTTGATCCCTGACTTGCTGCGAGCACTGCCTGGCGCCCGGGCCGTGCTCGATCGTTACGGCCTGCGCGGCTGTGGCGGCCCCGAGGGACCTGCCGAGACGCTGGGCTTCTTTGCTCGTGCGCATGAAGTGCCGCTCGACCGTCTGTGCCGCGAAATCGAAGAAGCGGCCCGCCGCTCTTCGCCGCCACCAACGCCCGCGGCGCCCGCGGCGGAGTTGGCCGACACGCTCTACCGGCCGTTTTTCAAAGCGGGCATCGCCGTGGTGCTGACGCTGGGCGCCGCCTGGGGAGCCTATCTCTTGGCCCGCATCGCCCTGGCCGGTTCGTTTACCGCCGCCGGCGTGCAAGCCATCAACGCTCACGGACACGCCCAGATTTTCGGCTGGGTCGGGCTATTTGTGATGGGCTTTGCCTACCAGGCATTCCCGCGGTTCAAGCACACCACGCTGGTTCATCCCCGTTTGGCGCTGGCCACGCTGTGGTTGCTGCTGGCGGGTTTGGTGGGCCGTTCGGCCGGGCAGATGCTGGCGGCCGAACACGCCTGGGTGTGGTGGCTTACCGTGACCGCATCGGCGTGCGAGATTGCCGCGGTCGCCATTTTCGCCTGGTTGATCGTCGTCACGTGGCGGCGCAGCGGCAAGCCGCTTGCCTTTTACGAATACTACATCCTCGCGGCGCTCGGCTGGTTTTTGGCTCAGACCATTTATGAGAGCGTATACCTGACCGTGACCTCGTCGGCGCGCGGCGCCGAGCTCGTGGGCCTGGTGTCCACCTGGCAAGCGCCGCTGCGCGACATGCAGATTCACGGCTTCGCGCTACTGATCATTCTGGGGGTGAGTCAACGCCTGTTTCATCACTTCTATGGACTGCCCATCGCCAATAGCCGGCTCAGTCTGTGCATACTGGCGGTGCTCAACGCGGCGGTCGTAGGTGAGGTGGTCGGGCTGATGCAGATGAAAACCGCGGGTCACGCCTGGGCCGCGCTCTGGTATGGCTCGGTGCTGGCGCTGGCCGGGGCAACCGCCGTGCTGGTCAAAAGTTGGCGGATCTTCTCGCCGGCCGAAGACGGCGACCGCAGCCTGAAGTTTTTGAGAGCGGCCTATGTCTGGCTGTTTATTTCGCTCACGATGCTCGTGGCGCTGCCGGTATACCAATACGGCCTGCTCGGGGCTTTGGCGCCTGAGAGCGCCGCCGCCCGGCTGGGTTTCTCGCATGCTTATTACGGGGCGGCGCGACATGCCATCACCGTCGGGTTTGTGAGCCTGATGATCGTGGGCGTGGCGGCCAAGGTGGTGCCAACACTCAATGGCATCTCGCCCGCCAGCCTCACGGCGCTCTGGCCGACGTTCTTGCTGATCAACTGCGGATGCGCCTTGCGGGTCTGCGGTCAAACGCTCACGGATTTTTCGAGTCACGCCTATGCATTCGCGGGCGTCAGCGGAACCTTGGAAGTGACCGGGCTAGCTGTCTGGGGGTGGCACCTGTGGCGCGTGATGTCGGGTAAGGCGACGGCGCCCGCGGGTGGCGCGGTGCAAACCACTGCTCCGATCGATGGCCCGATTGAGCCGCGGCATACCGTGGCCGCGGTGCTCGACCGCTTTCCTGACCTTTTGCCCACCTTTATGGCGTTCGGTTTTAAGATGCTTGCCGATCCGCACTTCCGACGAGGTATCGCCCGGGTGGTCACCATCGAGCGCGCTTGCCGGCGGATGGGCGTCGATTCCCAGAGGTTCGTCGCCGCTCTGAACGAAGCTCGCATCGCCCACCTGCAAATGATTGCCGCTGACGAGGTACATCGTTTGCCCCTCCTGACGCCCGCGGCGCCCGCAGGCCGACCTTTCAAGATCGCCCATTGAGGCACAAAACTGCCGCATGGACGACCTATGATCTTTCAACGCAATCACCTTTGACGGAGCAAAAGATGCAATACCGTAACCTTTGGCTCGGACTGGCGACGGTCGTGATCTGCTCGTTCGCCGTGCTGGGCTACTATGGCGCCGAAATCTATCGGCTGGCGCCGCCCGTGCCGCAACGCGTGGTCACCAGCGAAGGGCAGGTGCTCTTTACGGGCGACGACATCCGCGATGGGCAGAATGTCTGGCAGTCGCTGGGCGGGCAAGAGGTCGGGTCGATCTGGGGACATGGCGCGTATGTGGCTCCCGACTGGTCGGCCGATTGGCTGCATCGCGAGGCCCGTTGGCTGCTCGACCGCTGGGCGCGCGAGGAGCACCAGGCCACCTATGACAATCTCGCGCCTGAAACGCAGGCCGCCTTGCAAGCACGTCTGCGCAAGGAGCTGCGCGAGAACACCTACGACGCCAGCAGCGGCGATCTGGTGGTTTCGCCCGCGCGGGCCGAGGCTATCCGCACCGTGGGCGAGCACTACGCCGCCATCTTTGGCGACGACCGTGCGGCGGCCTCGCAGCGCGACGCCTACGCCATACCCGCCAACGCCATTAAATCGCCCGAACGCCAACGACTGCTCAACGCCTTTTTCTTTTGGGCTTCGTGGGCGTGCGTCACCGAGCGGCCGGGCAGCGACGTCACGTACACACAAAACTGGCCCTCGGAACCGCTGGTGGGCAACGCACCGACGGGCTCGATTGTGGTGTGGTCGGTGCTGAGCTTCGTGTGGCTGTTGGCCGGTGTCGGGGCCTTGGGTTGGTACTTCGCGGTTCAGAATCGGAAGAAAACTGACGACGAAGACCATCTACCAGCCAAAGATCCCCTGCTGGCGTTGAATCCCACGCCTTCGATGCGGGCCACGCTCAAATACTTCTGGGTGTGCGCCGCGCTAATGGTGTTGCAAGTGGGTTTGGGGGCGGTCACGGCCCACTACGGCGTCGAAGGCTCGGGCTTCTATGGCATTCCGCTGGCTGAATACTTGCCCTACGCCGTCACCCGCACCTGGCACACGCAGCTCGGCATTTTTTGGATCGCCACCGCCTGGCTGGCCACGGGGCTGTTCATGGCGCCGGCGGTGTCGGGCTACGAGCCAAAGTTTCAGCGCCTGGGCGTGAATGTGCTCTTCGCCTGCTTACTGGTCATCGTGCTTGGATCGATGGCAGGGCAATGGCTCGGCGTGCAACAGCGTTTGGGCTTCGATGCGAACTTCTGGTTCGGCCATCAAGGATATGAGTATGTCGATCTGGGCCGCTTCTGGCAGCTTTTCTTATTCGCGGGGTTGTTTATCTGGTTGGCTCTGATGGCCCGAGCCATGTGGCCCGCCTTCCGCCAACCCGGCGAAGGGCGACACCTGCTCGCCTTGTTCCTGATCTCGTCGTTGGCCATCGCCGGCTTCTACGGTGCTGGCCTGATGTGGGGCCGGCACACCAACCTGGCCGTTGCCGAGTATTGGCGGTGGTGGGTCGTGCACCTCTGGGTCGAAGGATTCTTTGAGGTTTTCGCCACGGTGGTCATTGCCTTCCTCTTCACGCGCATGGGGTTGCTCAAGGCGGCCACCGCCTCGGCCGCCGTCATCTTCTCGACCACCATCTTTTTGTCGGGCGGAATTCTCGGCACGTTTCACCACCTGTACTTCTCGGGCACACCCACGGCCATCTTAGCGCTGGGAGCTATGTTTAGCGCACTGGAAGTCGTGCCGCTGGTGCTCATCGGTTTTGAAGCCTACGAAAACCTGACGCTCACGCGGGCGCGTCCCTGGGTGGCCGGTTACAAGTGGCCGATCTACTTCTTTGTGGCCGTGGCTTTTTGGAACCTGGTGGGCGCCGGGCTGTTCGGATTTTTGATCAACCCGCCGATCGCGCTGTATTACATGCAAGGGCTGAATACCACGCCGGTACATGGCCATACGGCACTGTTTGGGGTCTACGGCATGCTCGGCATCGGCTTGATGCTCTTCTGTCTGAAGGGGCTGGCCACGCGCAATGTATGGCGCACCCGTCTGCTGGCTTTCTGCTTTTGGTCGATCAATATCGGCCTCGGACTGATGGTGCTGATCAGCGTTTTACCGGTGGGACTGCTGCAAACCTGGGCCAGCGTGCAATACGGTATGTGGTACGCGCGGTCGGCGGAGTTCATGCAGACCGATCTGATGGACACGCTGCGTTGGCTGCGGGTCGTGGGCGACACGATTTTCGCCGTGGGCATCGTCGGGCTGGGATGGTTTGTGCTCGGCTTGAAGACCGGCTGGTCGGTCGTTCCGGTGGAAAGCCGCGAACGAGCTGCCAATCCACCCTTGTCTGGACACGCACGCCCATCTGTGTAAAAGTGGAGGTAAATGTCCAGATAAGCGGGCATCGATTTGAGTAGGGTGGGCCGAGCGCAGCGAGTCCTCATACGCATCACGTTGAGCGGGCAACCGCGTGTTTTCTCTGTAGGGAACGCCCTCCGTGGCGTTCCGCAGCAGGCGAAACGGCGTCAATTGGCAGTTCACGGAACGCCACAGAGGGCGTTCCCTACAGACCCTTAGCAAGTTTCAACCTCAAGCGATCAGGCAATGTCTAATCACTCGATACTCCGCCCCCGTTGGGCGGCCTGTGCCCTGTTGCTGTTGTCGGCGGCGACCGCTCGCGGCGAATTGCCCTATGAGTCTGAGCCGATCAACTACCTCACCGCGCCGCTGACCGACCCGGTGGCCCAGTTGCAAAGCAAGCTGGAGCGCGGCGAAGCCGAATTGAAGTACGACGACCAATACGGCTATTTGCCCGACTTGCTGCACCAACTAGAGATCAGCCCCGCCTCGCAGATGCTGGTGTTCTCGAAAACCAGCTTTCAGCGGAGCCGCATCTCGCGCCGCAGCCCGCGGGCGGTCTATTTCAACGACGACACCTACATCGGCTTTGTGCAGCAGGGCGAAGTGATCGAGATTTCGGCCGCCGACCCGCGGCAGGGCGCGGTCTTCTATACGCTCACGCAAGCCAGGTCCGAGCGGCCCATGCTCGAGCGTCAGACCCACGATTGCCTGCAATGCCACTCTTCGTCGAAAACGCAGGACGTGCCCGGCCACCTGGTGCGGTCAGTCTTTCCCGACGGTTCGGGCATGCCGGTGTTCAACGCCGGCACCTTCAACACCAGCCACGAGAGCCCGCTTAAAGAGCGCTGGGGCGGCTGGTACGTGACCGGCACGCACGGCCGGCAGCGGCACATGGGAAATGTGACCGTGACCGATCGGCAGAGGCCCGAAAGGCTGGATGTCGAGTCGGGGGCGAATGTCACCGAACTGGCGAAGCTGATTGACACCTCGCCCTACCTTACACCCCACAGCGATATCGTGGCGCTGATGGTGCTCGAGCACCAGGTGAAAATG
>DASVHB010000213.1:0-4448 GCA_036379195.1 Pirellulales bacterium | reverse complement strand
CGCCACCGATAAGCGATGCTTGCGGGCGCCGCGCTTCACGGGAATCTGCAGATACTTTCGCTCGGCGGTGAGTTGGCGTTGTGCATCGATCAAGAGCGACGCCGGCTTGACGTCGGTGAACACGATGTGATCGACGTTGATATGGCCCCAGCCGCCGGTGGCCTCATCCACAATCTGCAAGCGGGCGGTCTTGCCGTGAAACGCGGCCACATCCCACGAGGCGGGTTCGAGGGATTCGCTACCGCCGCCAGCCGCGTTTGGTCCCGTGGCGGTGCGGGCGGCGCGGCCTTCGACCAGAAGATTCATGCACGTCTTGCCAGCATAGCCGCCGCCCCCAATCAGGAACGCAATATATTTGCGCTCGATGGTGAATTCGGGCGAGGTGAGCGTGCCCGTCGAAACATCGCCGCCGGCGTAGCTATTGACCAGCCGCTGGCCTCGAAAGCCGCTGACGGGCATTTGATTGGCGAGCGTGCCCGCCGCCGGCCCCGGACCAAAGGCCGTGCCCGTGGCGGTCCAGCCGCCATAGTCGGCGCTTTCGAAATCGGCGAAGGCGAGATCGTCGGCCGCACGGGCGGCGGGCGGCATTGCCGCCAACACGATGACCAGTGGAACGCAGCAGTTGAAAAGATAGGGCATGTCGTTGTCGGGTTGGAAGTTATGGAGCGTGGGTGTGCGATGGATACTTCACGCGGGCGTCAATGTGGCAATGTTGAATGTACAAATATGGGAATGTGGGACAGCCGCCTCGGCTGTCTCGCGGTCGCCTTTGGCGACCATCTCACAGCCGGGGGCGGCTGTGCCACACCGGCGCGGGCCCGCGCCGGCGGCCGCCTGAAGTATATTCCGCGTTCGACATCTGTAGGGAACGGACTCTTGTATCTTAAGTTTTTGCCGCTACCACGCCACCGGCCAAACCCAATTGATCAGCGGCGCGGCGAATCAGGCGACCGAGTTCGCCCCTGCCTTCACAAGCTGTTGCCGTGTATGGCGTTGCGCATTGCCGCGGCCCTCGTATCTCGCCTTTTCACTGCGGGCGATGGCCGCTACAATGCCCCGCCCTGATCGACCCACGCCCCGGCAAGGATGCCTATGTCCGCGGATCGCACCGGCGCGCCCGAAGCTTCGCTTTTGGCGGCGCCGCTCAATATCGCCACTCGATTGGCTCTGGGCTTTCCCGCCGCCACGGTGGCTCTGGCCGTGGCCGTCACGGTCATTTCGGTGGCCTACACCTGGCAGAATCTGGGATATCGCACCAGCCGGCTCGACCTGCTGAATCCCGAGAGCGACTACAACCGCCTCTGGATCGACTACATCAACGAGTTCGGCGACGAGGACGACGCGGTGGTGGTGGTCGAGGGCGCCAGCCGCGACCAGGTGGTGCCGGTGCTCGACGAAATCTCGACCATGCTGGCCCGCGAAGACCGGCTGTTTCATGCCGTGCTGCACGGAGTCGACCTGGGAAAAATCAGAGCGAAGGGACTGCACTATCTGTCGCAAGAAGAACTGCGCGGCATCGAGCAGTTTCTGATCGGCGTCAGCCCGATCATCGAAGAAGGCAAATGGACCCGCCTGAACTTGGGCGGCATGCTGACGGCGACGAACGAGCGGCTGATGGCGGCCTCCCGCCAGCCCAACCTGGTCAATCCGGCGCTGGTCGTGCGCGAGTCGGAGCGATTGACCGATAGTTTGCTGACCACGCTCAGCCAGAAGACCCGCTATCAATCGCCCTGGCCCGAAATGCCCCAGTCGTTCGCCACGCTCAGCGAGCTGAACGCCGAATACCTGCTGACCAAAGACGGCACGCTGGGCTTTGTGCTGCTGCGGTTGGCCACCGATCCGGAAGGCTTTGAGCGAAACAGCCGCGCCGCCGACGCGCTGCGCGAGCTGATCGTCCAGGCCAACGCCCGGCATCCCGAAGTGAAAATCGGGCTGACCGGGCTGCCGGTGATGGAAAACGACGAGATGCGCTCCAGCGAGCAGTCGATGTATTGGTCGAGCCTGCTCTCGCTGGTCGGCGTGGCGTGCTTGTTTGTGGCGGGCTTCGGCGGCGTGCGCCATGCCCTGCTGGCCAACCTGGTGCTGTTGATGGGCATCGCCTGGTCGTTCGGCTATCTGACGCTGGTCATCGGGCATCTGAATATCCTCAGCATGTCGTTCACGGTCACGCTCATCGGCATCGGCATCGACTATGGCGTGTATTACGTTGCCCGGTATCTGCAGGTGCGGTCGCACGTTCACAACTGCAAAGAAGCCCTGTTGGAAACCACTCGCGGCGTCGGCCCGGCCATTCTCACCGGCGCGATCACCACGGCCATCTCGTTTTTCGCGGCGGGCTTTACCGATTTCACGGGAATCGCCGAGTTGGGCATCATTGCCGGCGGCGGCATCTTGCTGTGCGCCGTGGCGGAGCTGCTGGTGCTGCCGGCGGTCATCGCCCTGGTCGACCGCAGCGGGCTGGGCCTGCAAATACCCGAACCGCTGGCCATTCACGCCTGGATCACTCCGTTGCTGCGCCGCCCGCGGTTTCTGCTGGCTTCGAGCCTGCTGTTCACGGCGGTTGTTTCCACCGGCGTCAATTATTTGTGGTACGACCATAATTTGCTCAACTTGCAGGCCGAGGGGCTGGAAAGCGTCGAGCTCGAACAAAAGCTGCTGGCCAAATCGGACCAGAGCGTGTGGTATGCGCTGTCGATCGCCAACAGTGCCGACGAGCTGCGGGCCCGCAAAGAAGCCCTGGAAAAGCTTGATTCGGTCGACCACGTGGAAGACATCATTCGCCTGCTGCCGCAAGATCATGAGGCCAAGCAGCCGATCATCCAGCGCATACAGAATCGTCTGGCGAACCTCAGCGAGCGCCCTCCGGTCATCCCGGTGGATCCGCCTGAACATCTGGGCCGCGTTCTGGCCCGGACACAGCAGTTGCTGGCCGACAACCGCGATGGACGCAAGGGTGTCCGCGATGTGGAAAACATCCGCGCAGAGCTGCGCCGACTTTCGCAAGCCGACTGCTACACGCGGGTTTCGCAGTTTCAGCAAGACATGGCGGCCGACCTGCTCACGCGGCTGCACATTCTGCGGAGCATGGCCAACCCCGAGCCGCCCAAACTGACCGACCTGCCCGAGAGCCTTACGCAGCGGTTTGTGAGCAGCAACGGCCACCACCTGCTGAAGATTTACGGCCGCGGCAACATCTGGGACATGGACGCGCTGGAAAAATTCGTCAAGGAAGTGCGAAGCGTCGATCCGCGGGCCACCGGCAACCCGTTGCAAGCCTACGAAGCCTCGCTCGAAATGAAGTCGAGCTACGAAGAGGCGGCCTTTTACGCCTTGCTGGTCATCATGGCGGTGTTGGTCTTCGATCTGCGCAGCATTCGTTACGCGCTATTGGCGGCCCTGCCGCTGGCTGTCGGCATCTTGCAAACGTTCGGGCTGCTGGGCATTTTAGAAGTGCCGCTCAATCCGGCCAACATGATCGCGCTGCCCTTGATGCTGGGCATCGGCGTCGACTATGGCGTGCATCTCGTGCACGAATATCGCGAACAGCGGGGGCCGTATCGCATGTCGCCGGCCACCGCGGTGGCGGTGATGGTCGACGGGCTGACCACCGTGGTGGGTTTTGGATCGTTGATGGTGGCCAGCCATCGCGGCTTGCAAAGCCTGGGCCGCGTGCTCACGCTGGGCGTGAGCTGCTGCATGTTTACCTCGATGGTGATGCTGCCGGCGCTATTGGTCTTGATGTCGCGCCATCGCCGCGGCGAGGAGCCACAGAGCGAAGAAACGGCGAGCGAAGAGACAGTGTCCTCACCGCGCCGCGTGCCCACCCGTCGCTTCGATGCGGCGGAGCCGCCCGGCGCCGCGCCCCACCGTGCGCCGGGAGCACGGGTGCGTGCGAGATAGGCTGTGTATGATCGCAGCGCACGACGTCTGTAGGGAACGCCCTCCGTGGCGTTCCGTGAACGGCTACCGTTTGTGTGCGGGGAGACGCCGATGGCGAAGCGGTCGCTCCTACGATGATCCCGCATCCGGCACCGTCTCGAACGACCCGATGATTTCTGGCGGAATGCGGGCGGGCAGGCCGGTGGTGTAGTTGATAAACGCCCAGTTGGTGGCCGCCGTCGCCAGGCGCTTGCCATCGGTCTCGCGCACCATCTCGTAACGCCGCACCGAACTGGCCCGCTTGAACGAAGCCACCCAGGTGCGCACCACAATCGGCTCATCCACAAAAGCCGGCCGTTCGTAGGTGATCTCGTGCGAGCGAACGACAAAACCCAGCCCCAGCCGTTGATAGGCCTCGCCCGGCCAGCCCTGCGCCGCCGAATGCGCTAGCGCCGCCGACTGCATCCAGGCCAGATAGGCCAGGTTGTTGGCGTGCCTCAGCACGTCAATTTCGGCGGGTTGCACCGTATGACGGTGTTGGTAAATGGCGGGCATGTGGAGAGCGAACG
>DASVHB010000212.1:0-6461 GCA_036379195.1 Pirellulales bacterium | reverse complement strand
GCCACCACCGACAAGGCCACGCCCGTCAATCTCACGAATCACACCTATTGGAATCTCGCCGATGGAGGCGCCAGCGACGTGCTGAAACACGTGCTCACGCTCAACGCCGACCATTACCTGCCGGTCGACGGCACGTTGATTCCCACCGGCGAGCTCAAGCAAGTGGCGGGCACACCGATGGATTTTACCAAACCGAGAGCGATCGGCGCGCGACTCGACGACACGCCCGGCGAGCCGAAAGGCTACGACCACTGTTTTGTGCTGAACAAGGCCGACGGAGCTTCGCTCAGCCTGGCGGCGCGGGTCGAAGAACCGCAAAGCGGGCGGGTGATGGAGGTCTACACCACCGAGCCGGCCATTCAGCTTTACACCGCCAACTTCTTGGACGGCGGCATTCATTCACGCGGAGCCGACTACGGGCGGCGTCACGCCTTTTGTCTCGAAGCCGAGCATTATCCCGACGCAATCAATCAGCCTGAGTTTCCCTCGACGTTGTTGAAGCCGGGCGAGACGTATCGGCAAACGACCGTTCACAAGTTTTCCACCAAGTAGCCCGAGGTCAGGGTTTGGTCACCGTGCCGTCGCGGCGGCGAACGTCGCCCCATTGATAATCGAAGCTGGGTTCGTCTTTGATCGGAAACTTGGCGGCCAGCTTTTCGTCGAGATCGATGCCCAGGCCGGGGAGATCGTTGGCCCAATAATAGCCGTCTTTCAGCTCGGGACAACCGGGAAACACGTCCTGCTCGGCCTGATTAAAGGCCCGCGCTTCTTGAATGCCGAAATTCGGCGTCGCCAGGTCCAGATGAACGTTGGCGGCGTGGCCCACCGGCGAAACATCGCCCGGGCCGTGCCAGGCCGTACGGACGGCGAAAAACTCGCACAGCGTCGCCACCTTGCGGGCCATCGTCAGCCCGCCGATTTGCGAAATGTGGATGCGAATAAAATCGATCAGCCGCTCGCTGATCAGCGGCACATATTCGTTCGGGTTGTTGAACAGCTCGCCCATGGCGATCGGCGTGCTTGTTTGCCGGCGCAGGTGAGCAAAGTAGCCCACGTCTTCGGGACTGAATGGGTCTTCCAAGAAGAACAGCCGAAACGCTTCCAGGTCTTTGGCCAGTTGGATGGCCAAAATGGGCGGCACGCGTTCGTGGACGTCGTGCAGCAGCTCAACTTCGTCGCCCAATTCTTTGCGCAAAAATTCAAACAGCCGGGGAACCATCCGCACGTAGGGTCTCGGCTCCCAGGGTTTCATGGGGCCGGCGCTTTCGCTCGGGCTGCGGCCCGCGCCGTAGGTGGCTAGATTGGGCACGCCCACCTGCGCCCGCACGTGCCGATAGCCTTCACTCACGAGCGTGCGTGCCCGGTCGGCCACTTCCTCGAACGTGTCGCCACTGGCGTGCCGGTAGGTATCGACCGCCTTGCGGCACTTGCCGCCAAAAAGCTGATAGACGGGCAGGCCCGACCGCTTGCCCAAAATGTCCCACAGGGCCTGATCGACCCCGCTGATGGCGTTGGACAACACCGGCCCGTTGCGCCAATACGAGCTGACAAACGAGGCTTGGTAGATGTCTTCGATCGCCAGCGGGTTTTTGCCGATGAGGAACGGCCGAAGATATTTTTCGACGGCGGTCTCGACAGCCCGTGGACGTTGCGTGAAGGTGGCGCAGCCCAGGCCGTAAAGCCCTGGCTCGCTGGTGAGCACCTTCACCACCACCAGGCGGATTTTGGCCGGGGCGGTGAGCACGGTGCGGATGTCGGTGATCTTCAACGGCGGCAAGTTTTTGCCGTCGGCGGCCGCGGCGGGCCCCGCGGCGACCGAGCGCGAAGTCAACCACGGCCAGGCCGCCGCCGCGCCCAGCGCCGCACGCTCGAACCATTCTCGCCGCTGCATGACGATGCTCCTCGTATGAACGCCGGCCGCTACTGGGCCGACTTGGCCTCGATCTTGATGACGATCTCGACGCCCTTTTGCGATTTGGTCGTGAGCTTGACCACGGCGCCTTCGTCCAGCTCGTCGAGGTCGGCTTTCTTGCCATCCAAGGTGATCTGACAATCGTCGGCGACGTCGAATTCTTTATCGCCCGCCTTGGTGGCGATGACAATCTCGTATTCGTCGTCATCCACGCTGACCACTTTGCCCTCGAAGACGGCGGCCGAGACGTTCCCAACCATCAGCAAGCAGGCCAGCAACACAGACGGCATGATCATCACTCGGCGCATGGTGTCCTCCCTCCGGGTGTTTGGAGCCGCGAGGCGGCAGGTTTTTCCACGGGCGATTATAACCAGCCCGGCCGGCGAACACAGCCGTGCATCATCGTTGCCGCGCTGGATCATCGCCAGAAGGTGAGACTCGCCACGCTCGGCCCACCCTTTTCTTAGTGGGTCAAGAGCTATTGTCGCAACGGAACCAATAATGTAGTGAAATAAACACCCCGAAATCGCACCTAGTCCTTTCGCGAACGTCAAGACTCTCTAACTTGGCTTAGGACACTACCGGCAAGGTCCAGGGCTACCGCGGCGCAATTCGGGCGGTGTATACTGAATACTGCTACGTACCTGCCCGCCTCCCCGCCCGGTCGCTCCGGGCCGAATCTTGCTTTCGAGAATGATCTCCATCAACCTGCCCGCGGTGGCGCTCGCTGTGTTGTCGGTCGGCGCGGCCGCCGTTGCCGCCGAAGAACCAGTCGATTTTGCCCGTGATGTGCGGCCAATTATCTCGGCTGCCTGCTTTAAATGTCACGGTCCCGACGAAAAAGAACGCAAGGCCGATCTGCGGCTCGATACGCAAGAGGGTGCGTTGGCCGATCTGGGCGGACATGCCGCCGTTGTGCCCGGCCAGCCCGAGCAGAGCGAAGCCGTGCGGCGAATGCTTTCGACCGATGCCGACGAGCACATGCCGCCGGCTGACTCGGGTAAAACCGTCACGCCCGAGCAGGTTGCGCTGGTGCGGCGGTGGATTAGCGAAGGAGCCAAATGGTCGGGGCATTGGGCGTTCACAGCTCCGCGGCGGCCGGACCTGCCCGGCGTCGACGAGTCGGCTGCCCAATGGGTGCGTAACGCGATTGACGCATTCGTGTTGGCGCGCCTGAAGCAAGAAGGGTTGCCCCCCTCGCCCCAGGCCGATCGCACGACGCTGTTGCGCCGGCTGAGCCTCGACCTGATCGGCTTGCCGCCCAGCATTGCCGAAGTCGATGCGTTTTTGGCTGACGATTCGCCCGATGCCTATGAAAAGCAAGTCGAGCGGCTGCTCAAGTCGCCGCACTATGGCGAACGGTGGGGGCGGCACTGGCTCGACGCCGCCCGCTACGCCGATTCTGATGGCTATGAGAAAGACAAATCGCGGCAGGTGTGGTTCTATCGCGACTGGGTGATCGACGCCTTGAACCGCGACTTGCCTTACGACCAGTTCCTCATCGAACAGATCGCCGGCGACTTGCTGCCCGACGCCACGCAAGCCCAACGCGTCGCCACCGGTTTTTTGCGCAACTCGATGATCAATGAAGAAGGGGGCGTCGATCCCGAGCAGTTCCGCATGGAGGCGATGTTCGACCGGATGGACGCCATCGGCAAGGGCATGCTGGGGCTGACGATTCAGTGCGCGCAATGCCACAACCACAAATTCGATCCGCTCACGCAACGCGAGTATTATCAGCTCTTCGCGTTTATCAATGATGCTCATGAAGCGACGATCGCTGTCTACACGCCTGATGAGCAGATGCGGCGGGCCGATTTGTTCCGGCGGATTGGCGAGATCGAAGCCGACCTGCAGCACCGCCACGCCAACTGGTCAGAGCAAATGGCACGCTGGGAAGACCAAGTGAAGGCGAACCAGCCGGAGTGGACGGTGGTGCAGCCTGAGGTGGAAGAGATTTCCACCGGCGGGCAAAAATATCTGCCGCTAGGCGATGGCTCGCTGCTGGCTCAGGGATATGCTCCGACCAAGCACCGCGTAAAAATCACCGCCCGAACCGAGACGAAAAACATCACGGCTTTTCGTGTCGAACTGCTCATGCATCCCGATTTGCCGCGCGGCGGGCCGGGGCGATCGGTCAAAGGCACCGGAGCGTTGACCGAGTTTCAAGTCGACGCCGCGCCGGCTGACGCGCCCGACAAGGTTGAGCACGTCAAACTCGCCAAAGCAACTGCCGATATCGAGTTGCCCGAGACGCCGCTCGACGCCATCCATGACGACCGTAGCGGGCGGCGGCGAGTGACCGGTCCGGTGGCCTTTGCGCTGGACGGTAAAGACGAGACGGCCTGGGGCATCGACGCCGGGCCGGGCCGCCGCAATCAGCCGCGCAAGGCGGTGTTCGTGGCGGAAAAACCAATCGCCCATCCTGCCGGCGCCGTGTTGACGTTCTATTTGCAACAGAACCACGGCGGCTGGAACAGCGACGACAACCAGAATTGCAACCTAGGCCGCATTCGCCTGTCAATCACCACGGCGCCCGATGCGAGCGCCGACCCACTGCCGGCGGCGGTGCGCGAGCTGCTGGCCGTGCCGCGCGAGCAACGCACGCCCGCCCAGGCGGCGGCGCTGTTCAGCTATTGGCGCGCCACCGTGCCCGAGTGGCAGGCCGAGAACGCGGCCATCGAGGAGCTTTGGAGACAGCATCCGGAACCGACGACGCAACTGGTGTTGGCTGCCCGTCAGGAGCATCGCCCGACTCACCGGCTGGATCGCGGCGATTTTCTCAAACCGCGCGAAGCGATCGAGCCGGGCGTGCCCAGCTTTTTGCATTCGTTGCCCAACGGCGCGCCGCTCAATCGGCTGACCTTCGCCCGCTGGCTGGCAGACCGCAATTCGCCGACCACGGCCCGCTCAATCGTCAACCGGGTGTGGCAGAGCTATTTCGGGGTGGGGCTGGTGAGCACCAGCGAGGACCTGGGGCTGCAAAGCGAGGCGCCTTCGCATCCATCGCTGCTCGACTGGCTGGCGGTCGAGTTCATGGACCGCGGCTGGAGCCTGAAGGCGCTGCACCGCTTGCTTGTGAACTCAAACACCTACCGGCAGTCGTCGCGTGTGACGCCCGAGCTTTACGCGCGCGATCCCTACAATCGGCTGTTGGCCCGCGGGCCACGGTTTCGCGTCGAGGCCGAGATCGTGCGCGACGTGGCGCTGGCGGCCAGCGGCTTGTTGAACGCCAGGCTGGGTGGTCCGAGCGTCTACCCGCCCGCTCCTGAGTTTTTGTTTCAGCCGCCCACCAGCTATGGGCCGAAGGTTTGGCGGCAAGAAACCGGAGACGACCGCTATCGCCGGGCGATATACACCTTCCGCTATCGTTCGGTGCCGTACCCGGCGTTGCAAACGTTCGACGCGCCTAACGGCGATTTTTCGTGTGTCCGCCGCGCGCGGTCGAACACGCCGCTGCAAGCCCTGGTGACGCTAAACGAACCGCTCTCGATCGAGTGTGCTCAGGCTCTCGCTTGGCGCACTTTGAAGGAAGGCGGCACGGAGGATGCGTCGCGGCTGCGCTATGCGTTCCGCCGCTGCCTGGCCCGCGAGCCGGCCGACGCCGAACAGCAAGAACTGCTGGGCCTGCTGGCGCGCACCATCAAGCATGTTTCCGAAGGTTGGACCGACGCGAATACGGTGGCGGGCGGCGGGTCTTCGCGGCCCTTGCCGCCGGGCGTGAACCCCACGCAATTGGCGGCCTGGACGATTGTGAGCCGGGTGTTGCTGAATTTGGATGAGGTGATTACGAAAGAGTAGCCCGGACGCATTAGCAGTGGGGCCATTTGCATCATAGGTTCGCCATGAAGCCAGCTTTCGATTCGGTAAATGCTCTGAACAACGGAGTACGGGTTCCTCTTCTCTGTTTCCCTTGTCTCGGCGATTCGGAAGCGCAAGCGGGGGTAGAATCAAGACTTGGATTGGACTCATGCCCGGAATTGACTTTCGCGCGGTGCGAGCGGTTGCCCAAATGCAGGAAGTACTCGAACTGTTGCAGCTCACCGCGTCGGAGTCGAGTGACGACCAGCTTCGAGGTCCGTGCCCCGTGCACGGCTCGCAGGGCGACCACGGTCGAGCGTTTAGTGTCAGTCTTGCTAAGCAAACCTATCAGTGCTTCAAATGTGGGTCGAAGGGAAACCAATTGGACCTCTGGGCGAACGCCAATGGTCTCAGCCTCCACGCAGCGGCCATCGACCTGTGCGAGCGTCTCGGACTTGGCGTTCCACGGCGCCAAGATGAAAGCTAAGCCGCCAATCCAGCGAAGTCGATTCGCCAATGACTGGGGCGAGGTCGATTACCTCTACCACAAATTGCTGTACTGGCTGTATGAGCGCCAAAGCGCCCGAAAAGCGAGACCGTACGCCGAACGACTCCAGCGGCTTTTGCCGAAGCTAGATCCAAACCACGAAGCAATTCTGGGCGAAGAGTGCTGGTCGCTGGTCTACGAGACTAAGCAAAACCTGCCGAGGGCGATCGAGCACCGCGAGAACGAAATTCGTCTGATGCG
>DASVHB010000211.1:0-6705 GCA_036379195.1 Pirellulales bacterium | reverse complement strand
CCCCTTGGGCAGCGATGCATTGGTCGTGCCGTCGGCCACATACAACCCATAGCGGCCTTCGAGCAATTGAATGGGCTGCTTCGTCACCGGCGACTCGCCCAATGTTTTGAGCGGCTCACGCGGCGCCCCAAATCCGCGACGAGCTTTTTTGGGCTGCGCCAGCAAGTCGATCGCCTCGCGCATCGTCACTTCCAGCGGCGACACGCCGGCGGGCAGCGAACGAGTCTCGGCGCCGCACTTCACATACGGGCCGAACCGCCCGTTATTCACCACCACCGGCTCGCCGGCCAACGGCGAACCTTCGGGGTGCGGCCCCAGATCGCGCGGCAGCGAGAGCAGCTTCAAAGCCACTTCGAGCGTGATGTCTTCCGGCTTCATGCCTTTGAGCAGCGAGGCGTTGCGCGGCTTTTCTTCGTCGTCGGGCGTGCCGCGCTGCACGTAGGGACCGAACCGCCCGATCTTCAAAAACACCGGCTTGTGCGTTTCGGGGCAGATGCCCAACGGCTCGTCGCCCTGGGCCGCTTGCGCCAACATTTCCATGGCTTTATCGACCGTCAATTCATCAGGCGGAAAGCCGTCGGGAATGCTCGCCCGACGCGTGCCTTGTTCCAAAAACGGCCCGTATCGCCCGACCCGCACGACAATCTCTTCAGCCTCGTCGCCGGTTTTGTCGCTCGGTCGCCCAATGGGAATGCGGCTGACATGCCGGGCGTCGATCTGATCGACTTTGTGGGCAAGTTGCTCTTTCAGCCCGCCGCGACCGTTGCCGAAATAAAACGACTTGAGGTAATCGACCCACACCGTTTCGCCGCGGCTGATGGCGTCGAGCTCGTCTTCCATTTGGGCCGTGAACTGATAGTCAACCAATTCCGGCAGATGGTTTTTCAGCAGGTTCGCCACGGCAAAGGCCGTCCAGGTGGGCACCAGGGCGTTGCCGCGCTTGAAGACATAGTCGCGGGCCAAAATGGTGTCGATGATGGCGGCGTAGGTGCTGGGCCGGCCAATGCCCATCTCTTCGAGCGTGCGGGTGAGCGTGGCCTCGTTGTAGCGACTGGGCGGCTGCGTGGTGTGGCTCTTGGCTTCCATCTCGCGACAGTTCAGCGGCTCGCCCACTTCGACCGAAGGCAACACCGTCTCGCGATCGGCCAGCTCGGCCTGCGGATCGTCGGAGCCTTCGACATAGGCCCGCAAGTAACCCGGAAAGTCGATCGTCTTGCCGCCCACCTTGAACACCGCCTCGCCGCCTTCGATGGTGATGGTGATTCGCCGCCCGCGGGCGTCGGCCATCTGGCTGGCCACGGTGCGCTTCCAAATCAAGTCGTAGAGTTTGAATTCGTCGGGCGAAAGGCGAGTGCGCAGCGCTTCGGGCATCGCAAACGGATGCCCGGCAGGTCGAATGGCTTCGTGAGCTTCCTGGGCATTCTTGACCTTGGTGGCATAGATGCGCGGCGCGGCCGGCAGATATTCGCTGCCATAGTGATTGGCCACCAGGTCGCGGGCCGCCTCGATGGCCACTTTGGCCAGATTGGTCGAGTCGGTGCGCATGTAGGTGATGTGACCGTTCTCGTACAGACTTTGAGCGGCCTGCATCGTGCGGCGGGCGGTGAAGCCGAGCTTGCGGTTGGCCTCTTGCTGCAAGGTGCTCGTGGTGAAGGGGGCGTACGGCTTCGAGGTGTAAGGCGTGTCTTCGACGGCGCTCACGCGGAACTGCGCCTGCTTCAAGCGGGCCGCCAACTCTTGCGCCTGCGACTCATTCAGCAGCAGCAAGTCAGGCTTCTTCAGCTTGCCGGTGGCCGAGTCGAAATCGCGGGTCGACGGCACTTCGCGTCCCTGATAGCTGGACAACGTCGCCTCGAATTGAGCGCCCGCCTGCTTGGCAAAGGTGCCCAGCAAATCGCAATAGGTCGCAGCGACGAACGCCATGCGCTCTAGCTCGCGCTCGACGATCAGCCGCACGGCCACGCTCTGCACCCGGCCCGCCGAGAGCTTGGGCCGCACTTTTTTCCACAGCAGCGGCGATACCTCATAGCCATAGAGCCGGTCGATAATCCTCCGCGCCTCTTGCGCCCGCACCAGGTCGTCGTCGATATCGCGGGGGTGCTCCAGGGCCTCCTGGATGGCTTCGCGGGTGATTTCGTGAAAGACCAGGCGGCGGACCGGCACCTTGGGCTTCAGCAGTTCGCGCAGGTGCCAACTGATGGCATCGCCCTCGCGGTCTTCGTCCGTCGCCAGATAGAGCTCTTTGGCATCTTTAACTAAACTGCGCAGTTTGCGCACTTGGTCGGTTTTTCCGGGGGGTACAATGTACACGGGGCTGAAGTTGTCGTTGACATTTACGCCCAGGTATGCCCAATCTTCTTTTTTGTATTGGGCCGGAATCTGCTTGGCGCCCTGGGGCAAGTCGCGGACGTGCCCGATGCTGGCTTCGATGACATAATCGCGGCCCAAAAAGCCCCCGATCGTGCGTGCTTTGGCTGGCGATTCGACGATCACCAGGGCCTTGCCATTGGAATTGACTGCTCGTTTTGCCATCGTGGCGATCGCGTTTAGAGTAGGGGGTCGAGTGGGTGGTCGAGAACCGTAGTCGCGTTTGGGATTGCCTTTACGTCGCTCGCACCTAAAATCACCGGCGCGGGTTCGAGTCGGTCTACCGGCTCTCTTCCTTAGTATTTGTAACGTTCGGCTGTCAAGGTATGTTCCCTTTGCGCGTTTTGTGCAAGGGGTAAGCCAGGAAGGATAGGACAGGTCATGGCGTCGCCATTTCATGTATTTCGCAAGCACCAGCGGGCAATGCTCGCGGTGGTCGGCATCTTGTGCATGATCGGGTTTTCGATCAGCGGCGTCGGCTTTCTGGGCAACATGTCCGACCCCGCGGTTCGCGGCGAAGATCCGGTGGTGGCCACCGCCTATGGCAAGACGCTGCGTGAATCAGAGGTTTATTCGCTGATGCGGCAGCGCGGTCTGGCGATTCGGTTTTTGGGCGCCGCCATTCGCAGCGGCATGGGCGAGCTGGGCCGATTTATCAACCCCGAGGCGTTTCTGGAAAATGTGTTTGGTCCGGCCACGCGGGAGGCGGTCGTGCAAACCTGGGTATTGGCCGAACGAGCCAGGCGGATGGGCGTGGTGATCAGCGACGAAGCGATCAACGATTATTTGAAGCGGATGACCGAAGACAAGGTTCGCCCCGAGGTGCTCCGCGCCATCGTCAAAGAACAGCAATCGACCCAGCCGGAAGTGTTCGAGGCATTGCGACACGAACTGCTGGCGTTTCGGCTGCGCGAGATGTCGCTGCAAAACGTCGAGGCCACGCCGGCGCAGCGTTGGGACTACTATCGCCGAATGAACCAGCAGGCGGTGGCGGAAGTCATGCCCTTGCCGGTCGAGGATTTCGTGGACGAAGTGGACGATCCGTCGGACGAAGAGCTCGCCGCGTTTTTTGAATCGCACAAAGACCGCGAGCCGCGGCCCGACTCGCCCGAGCCCGGCTTTAAGGTGCCCAAGAAGGCGGCGTTCGAGGTGCTGATTGCCCGGTACGAAGATTTTGACGATCCCGACGCGATCGGCGAGGAAGAAGTCAAAGAGTTCTACGAAAAGAACAAGGACCAGCGGTATTTGTATTCCCAGCATTCGTTTACCGATTGGGACGACGAACCAGCCGACGAGCCGGACAGCGCCACCGAAACCAAGGGCGACGACGAAAAAGGCCCCAATGAGAAGGGCGCCGATGGCAAAGACAGCGACAATAAAGACGGCAGCAACGACGGCCAAGAAAAGGACTCCGACAAGAATGACGCTGACAAAGAGGACGGCGTATCGCTGCGCCAACCGATGCACAGCACCGAAGGTGCGTCATTCGACAGCCCAGGGCGCAGCCCTGGGATCGCGGTCTCGCGCACGCCCTCACCCCAACGGGGTGACATTCCCGGTGTAAGGCGAACCGGGAATCGCGCCCCGTTGGGGCTTCCGACAATTCATCAATCGGTAGACCCAGGGCTGCGCCCTGGGCTATCGAATGACGCCGCCTCGCGGCTAAGAGCGCGAGGTCTTGCCGCCGCGCTGAATCCGGCGATGGCGATCGGCGGATTGCTCGCCGCTGACGAAGACGGCGCGGACGAGTCAGCCACGAAAAAGGCCGATGTCGACGGCGCTGACGAACCGAAGGGCGACGCAGACTTGCCTGACACCGATGCCGATGCGTTGAAAACATCCCCGAGCGAAACCGCCGCCAAACAAGACGCCCAAGAAAAACCCGCGACGAAAAAGCCCGCGAAAAAAATCCCGACGATCGCTCCGCCGATCACCGACGAGCTCACGCTGCCACGCGACATTCGCAAAGGCGAGAACCCCAAATACGCGCCGCTCTGGAAAGTCGAGCCATCGATCCGCAAGGAGTTGTCGCGCACCAAGGCCAATGAAAAGATCGAAAAGGCGTTGCAGGCGGTGCAGGGCAAGATGCGGCAGTTCAGCCAACGGCGGCTCGGCGCCGCCAGCAAGTCGGCCAAGATCGACCTCGAAAAGCTGGCCGCCGAACATGGCCTGAGCGTGCTGCGCACCGGGCTGCTCACCGCCTATGAGCTGCAAGAGAAGTATCCCGAACTGGCCGCCGCCCGCGGCGAAGGTTCGGGCATCAACTTCCTGTCGATCGCCTACACCGCGCTGGCGGTCTATCAGAGCACGATCGTGCAAGACACCGACGCCAATCGCTACCTGTTTTGGAAGACCAAGGATGAGGCGGCTTACGTGCCCGAATTCGCCGAGATCCGCTCGAAAGTCCTTCACAACTGGAAGCTGGTGCGGGCGCGCGAGGTGGCCGAGAAAAAGGCCCGCGAACTGGCCGACGAAGCCGACAAGGCCGGCAAGCCCCTGAAAGATTTGTTCGCCGACCGCGGAATGACGGTCACCCAGACGCAGCCGTTCTCTTGGATGTCGCGGGGCAGCGCCAGCCCCGACGGCCGCGGGCCGTTGGAACTGAGCGACGTGGAAGGCGTGGAGCGGCCCGGACCCGATTTCATGCGCGAAGTGTTCAGCCTCGGCGTGGGCAACGTGGGCGAAGCGTTGAACCAGCCCAAAACGGTGGCTTACGTCATTCGCGTCACCAGCCTGCAGCCGCCGCGCGAGCTATTGCGATCGGCCTTCATGGCGTCGCCCTTCATGCTCTACGCCGAGGCCGGCAATGAGCACCGCCAGCAGATCGTCGAGGCCTGGCGCAAAGGCGTTGAAGCCGAAGCGGACCTGACCTGGGTCAAAACGGCGGACGACGATCTTAGCGATCGCTGAGTCGGCACTGTCTGCATCGAGCGGGCATCGAGTGGGCATCGAAGCATTCGCTCTGGGCCGCTACGAGCGACGTTTACGCTATCAAAAACCGCCCCGCGGTCGGCTTTCGCGGGCCGACCGCGCGTGGGCGGGTCAACTCGCCGCGGCGTTCTGCCAAGAGCGCTGAGTTCGGCTTCACGCAATGCGGATACTCTTGCATCTTTGAGCCGGTCGGCCACAATGGGCATTGCTTCCCGAGGGAGACCGCCACATGCTCCAGCAATCGACCGCCTGCCGTGATTTCGAACAACTGCACGGCACTCGCCGCACGGCGCTGAAGTTTGGGGCGCTGGGCGTTGGTGGGCTGGGCGCGGGTGGGCTGGCGCTGCCGCGATTGCTGCGAGCCGAAGCCACGCGGGGCGAACGGAAGGCGACCGCGCGAAGCTGCATCATGCTGTTCCAGTTTGGCGGCGCGAGCCACCTGGACACGTTCGATCCCAAGCCGCAGGCGCCGGCCGAAATCCGCGGCGAATTCGGCGTCATCGCCACGCGAAATCCGGCACTTTCAATCTGCGAGCACTTGCCGAAGCTGGCGGCAGTGGCCGACCGCTTCGCACTGGTCCGCGGAGTGCATCACGATCGCGGCAGCCACAATCCGGGCGCGTATTATTCGCTCACGGGCCGCAAGCCGCTCTCCGATCTGGTGACGGCCAATGCCGCGGCCACCGATTTTCCCTGTCCCGGCGCGGTGATCGACCATTTGCGGCGCGATGCTCATCTGACCCCCACCGCCGTCTCGCTGCCCACGATGATCGCCGATGGCCCGTTTCGCACGCCCGGCGAATTCGCCGGCTTTCTGGGCAAGCTGCACGATCCGCTGTTTATTACGCAAGACCCGAATAGCCCCAAGTTTTCAGTCGAGCAACTCGCCCTGCCCGATGGCGTGTCGATCGAGCGGCTGCGGAACCGCCGCGAGGTCTTCTCGCAATTGGCGGCCACGGCCAAACTGGGCGAGCAGATCGCCGCGGTGCGCGACATGGACGCTTATCAGCAACGCGCGTTCGACCTGCTGACCGCGCCGGCCACGCAGCGGGCCTTGGCCATCGGCGACGAAACCGATCCGACCCGCGATCGCTACGGCCGCAATCAATACGGCCAAAGCGTGCTCTTGGCCCGCCGGCTGGTCGAGGCGGGCGTGCGGTTTGTCACCGTCTATTACTCGGCCGGTATCGGCGGCTGGGACACGCACAAAAACAACTTCAAGACGCTCAAAGAGAGCCGGCTGCCGCAGACTGATCTGGCCGTATCGGCCCTGCTGGAAGATTTGGCGGCGCGCGGGCTGCTCGATGAGACGCTGGTGCTGTGGACCGGCGATTTCGGGCGCACGCCAAAAATAAACAAAGACGCCGGGCGCGACCACTGGCCCCCCTGCCAAACCGTGCTGCTGGC
>DASVHB010000210.1:0-5718 GCA_036379195.1 Pirellulales bacterium | reverse complement strand
CTAACAGCACCGCCATGCTGTGATCGGAGAGCGGCGCCCACGCCCGGCGCAAGGCCACCCACGCCAGGCAAAACAGCCCGAGCGCGGCGGCCGCGGCCAGCAGTCCTTGGCGAACGGTGGCCGTTGGTTCCAGGAGCCAATCGGCGCCCAGCGCCAGCCAAAAACCGACGCCCAACCCGGCCACGGTGGCCGCCAATCCGTGCAGCCACACATAACGCCGGATGCGCCGGCGCAAGGCGGCGAGCAACTGCCGAACGCCGGGAGCAAGTTGAACGGGGGGCTGCGGTTTTGACATTCAAGATAGGAGGCAGTGCGCGTAGGGCCACGTGAATTATAGCCCGATTTGACAATCTTTACTAAGCGCCGGGCCGGAACGAGCGTAATAGCCTGCGGCCTTTGAAAATACAGTAGATTTCGGTCTCGGTGGGCGAGCGCGGCATGCCGGCATGCGGATACCACTCGACCTGGCCGTCGCAAGCGATTACGGTCCCGGCGCGCTTTTGCCGCTCGGCGGTGGCCACAAAATGCGTCTCGCCAAAGAATTGCCCGAGCTTCACGAGCCGCGGCGATTGATAACCGTGTTCGACGAGCTGTTGCCGCGCAGATTCCCACGCCGACTGCTGCTGCGGTGAGAGGTCGCCGGCATCCATCTCCGAAATTTCTTGGTGTTCAGTTCCCCAGCCAGCGTAGGCGGCGTAAATGTCGTCGATCGGCAAATCGGCCAGATCGACCTGAAACGCATGCACCAGCGGGCCGGCCATGCCGATGCCCGACAGCGATCGCTCGCCGATGCGATACTCGTATCGGAACAAAAAGCAGTCGGTTTCCTGGTCGCAGCCTGGCCAGAGGCGTCGGATGGCGTCGATCAGTTCAAGCGAGTTCGGCGGTGCGCCAAAATAGGTAGGCAGCGCGAGCCGCGCGGCCAGCTCGCCTTCGGCCCGCGCGGCTGGCGAGCGGAACGCTTCGGCAGCGCGTTCGAGCTTGCCCAACTGACTCAAGTATTCCAAGGCCCCGCTGCGAACCACCGGTTCGGCGGCCATCTGAGCGAGCACCTCGACACCCCGTTCGTCGCCCAGCGTCGCCAGGGCGAAGGCGGCCTCGGTGCGCACCCGGCGGTGCCCCAAGGCGAGCGCCTGGTGCAGCTTGCCCGTGGCGCTGGCGTCGCCAATCAGGGCCAGCGCGTGCACGATCGCCACGATCAAACCGATGCTCTCGCTGACCATCGCGTTGAGATCGGCCGGCGACGCGGCGAAGTCACTCGGGCGTTCTTCAAGCCGCGCGAGCCGCCCGACCAACCCGCCGAGCAAGTCGGCCAGCCGCGCCGCGCGGTCGGTCGCCGGGTGCCGCTCGGCCCGGCGCGAGGCTGTCAGGTAATTGGCCAGATCGAGCACCGCCGTGGCGACGGCCGCGTCGTGCTGCGCGTCGAGCAGACGAGGAAAGAGCGCGTCGGGCGGATAGTTGGGCCTTTGAAACAGCGGGACGAACGCCAGCAACGCGTCGTCCGATTTGCGCGGCGGGTCGCTGGCAATCAGCTCGGCAAACGCGGTCAACGATTTCCGATTGCCGGCGGCGGCCAATAGCCGTAGCAGATGGTGCCGCGCTCGGCTGTCAGCGCCGAGGCGTCCGTAGAGCTGGGCCGCGCCCTCGACCACCGACGCGTTGACGGCTTGCCGCAGCGGCAGGTCGGGCGTTGCCTGCCACAGCTTTTCCAGCAACAGCGACCAAAGGCGATCGGCGCGCAGACGATCGACTGCTAGCGAGTGAAACGACGGAGCCAGCGCCGCCAACGCCGGCATCACCGATGGCAGATCGCCGGCATCGATCGTTGCCTCGGCAAGCTGCCGGCATGCGGCCGACCAGTCGGCCTCGGCCGCGTCGGCTAAATCGGCGAGATTTTCGATGAGTTTTTTTAGTGTAGCGGCCATTGTGTCGATAAGGTCGGTTATAACGAAGCGGGCAACCCACCAACAGGAGTCAGACTGTGGCCACGACCACCAAAAAAAAGACCGCCAAGCGTTCGACCAAGAAAGCCGCCGGCAAGAAGACGCTCAAGCGTTCGACCAAGAAACGCACCGGCGCCTCGAAGACGAAGCGCTCGGCTCACTAAGCGGGGCTGGCGCGAAGCGGGGCTGTCACGAAGCGGGGTGGGCGGCAATCGCCACCGCTAGCGCGATGCTCGAACTGCACACGGGCCGGCCGGACGTCGCTGCGACGTTCGGCCGGCCCGTTGCACGCGCAGACCTCCGCGCCGGACGACCCGCGCAGCTCTTCGTTCGGCCCGTGGAAGCCCCGCGACTGAATGGACTGAAGGCGGACTGAATTACCGCGGTAATCGCCCTTGACCGGCGGGACCGATTCTTCTATTTTCCCGCCTCACTGAGCGTTGGAAGGAACGGCTGGCCGAAAACCTCAGCGCTCGACGACAAAACATTCGGACACCATGTGGTTGGGTCTGCACGGGAAGGGCTGAAAATGCCCTTCTGCGGACCAAGAAGCGCCGTCCGCCGGCAAGGATGCTAGCGGCACGCTTCGTTTTAGCGGCGCGAAGAAAACCCTTCGCCGTCCAATCGCTCCCGGAAAAGAATCGCGTCCTCTGCCCCCCTGGGACCTGTTCTTTCCGGGAGTTTTTTTGCGCGCCGACCGCCTTTGCACCGTTGGCCCCGGCTACTGCGTGTACTCTTTCAAGAATCCCTTGAAGAGCACCAGGTGCTGCTCTTCGGCGCCCAGAAGTTGAATGCAAAGGTCCTGCGTTACGTAGTCTTCGCCTTCGGTGGCTTTGATGATTTTGCGATACTGAGCACAAGCCGACTCTTCGGCGGTGATCACCGCCTTGATCACGCCCACCACGTCGGTGGTGTTTTCTGAGGGTTGTGGTTGACCACCGAGCTTCACCTTCATCGAGCCGGGCACCAGGCCGCCAAGCTGCTTGATGCGGTTGCCAAGCTGCGTGGCATGCCCCAGTTCTTCGGTGATGTCGGCGCCGAGCGATTTCTTGATTTCCTCGGCCCGCACCCCATCGAGGTTGATGCTGTTGGCCAGGTAGTTCATCACCGTCTCCAGCTCCATGCTGTAGGCGGTCTTAAGCATCTCGATCACTTCCTGATTCGACGGCATGGCGTGTACTCCTGCGTTGGTTAAGTTCGATTAAGACTTCATCAGCCTGCACGCGGATGGCCCGCGGCAGTTCGGGGGCGGTCAACTGCTCGACCGCTTTGGCCAGGGGCGTCAAATCGGCCTGGGCGTTTCTTTCGGCCAGCTCTTTGGCGGCCCGTAAGCCGTTGACCAGAATCAAGTCGCGTTTGTACTCGCGCGCGTCGGTCTCGTCTTCCGCGGCCAATGCCTGCGTCTGCCGCGGGTCGAGCATCTCGCCCAGCACGCCCAGCGAGCGTTCGTCGCCGTGCCTGGCCAGCATGGTGGCGGCGTTGTAACGCACGTCGGGCGAGCCGTCGCCCAGCATCCGCTGCAAGCGGCTGCTGGCCTCAGCCGTGTCTGCCGCGCCCAGGGCAAAGGCGGCGGTCGAGCGCAGCAGCGGCCGCTCGTCGCGCGAGGCCGCCAGCAAGGCCGGCATGAGCTGCTCGTCGCGGCTCGCCTCACCGGCCGGCGCGTTCGACAGCCAAACCGCCAGCGATTTTAATGCCGCGAACCGCACCGGCGCCTCGCGCGGGTCGCGCTCGGTTCGGGCCGCTTTGACCAGCACTGCCAGCACGTCGGGCACACGGAACTCGCCCAAGGCGTGGCACAGATAGGTACGCAGCTTGATCGGGTTTTCGTCCATGCCGGCGGCGTCGATCTCGCTATTCAGGATGCCAGCCAGGTCGCCGGCCAGGCCCGCGTCGCTCTTCAGCTTTTCGTTGCTGGGGTTTCGCAGCACGTCGGCCAGATCGTGGGCCGCCTGAAACCGGGCGGCGCTATTTCGCCGCAACAATTCGACATAGGCCCTCGGATTGGTGTCGTGCTCGACCAGCAGCTTGATGCCCGCCCCCACCAGGAACATGATCAACACGATCAACGCCGGAATCACAAACAGTTGCACGATAAAGCCCGCGCTGGGCGGCTCAACCGGCGGCAGTTGGTCGGTGGAAGAAAACGTGTTTCCGGCGTCGTCTGTATGCATGTAAACTAAGTGTAGAGAACCGGTGCGGGCAGTCAATCCACGGCCCTTGTGGCAAGCGATGCGTTTACTCGAAATCACCTTGCCTACGCCCGAAGAGAATCTGGCTCTCGACGAGGCGCTGCTCGACGAGGCTGAGGCGAACGCCGCCGAGCGTGCCCCGACCAACTCGTGTGAGTGGCTGCGGCTTTGGGAGCCCGCCGAACCGGTGGTTGTGATTGGCCGCTCGTCGTCGGTGGCCGCTGAGGTGAACGCCGAGTTCTGCCGGCGCGAGGGTGTGCCCGTCTTGCGGCGCACCAGCGGCGGGGCGGCGATTGTCAGCGGCCCAGGCTGCCTGATGTATGGCGTGGTGCTCAATCTTGAATTGCGTCCCGCCCTGCGGGCGATCGACGCCGCGCATGCCTTCGTGCTGGGAACGCTGGCCGCCGCGCTGCGCCGCCACGGCCTCGAAGCCGAGCAATGCGGCATCAGCGACCTGGCCGCCGGCGGGCTGAAATTCTCGGGCAATAGCATGCGCGTGCGCCGCAGCCATCTGCTGTATCATGGCACGCTGCTCTATAGCTTTCCTTTGCCTCTGATCGCATCGTGCCTGGCGTTGCCTCCGCGCCAGCCCGACTATCGCGCGGGCCGCCCGCATGAGGCGTTTGTCACCAATCTGCCTATATCGTCAGAGCAGCTTCGCGCGATCGTCAAATCGGCCTGGCCCCTGAGCGGCGCGGCGAGCGAATTGCCCGTGCGTCGGGTGGCAGAGCTAGTGGACATCAAGTATTCTCGGCCGCAATGGAACGATCGGATTCGGTGACAACCCCCACACAAAAATGCACCTGGCGCGGCTGCGACGAGCCGGCGATGCCTGGCAGAGTGCTCTGAGAGCGGCATTGCAGCAGCAATCCGTCTCGATGGTTTTTGCTATTGGCTGGTGTAGGGCGACGGCGTCGCCAACCGCTTGGCTTCCGACTTGACGCGCTCAACGAATTCCTTCGATACCTCAATTGTCCAAACGTTGTCTTTGCCGGGGTGCGCTTCGAGGACGGGAACGTCGCCTTGATTCGGCTCTTCGACCATCGCGAACACTTGTTTGACAGTCGCCATGCCGTAAGGGTCAAAAGCACCGGGTGGCCCATTTCGTTGTTCGGGGCCGAAGACTTTCCATGACCGTGAATAATGGACGGCGGCGACGGCGCATTTCGCCTCGTGCGGCGACAGCAGATTTGGCCACGATGCGACCGCGCCAGCATATGGCCCTGGCGATGGGGTCGGCGCCATTGCCTCCGACGGATTAAAATTGTACGGATTGGGCACAGCATGCTGTGGGATCGAAAACTCCCCATCGGCGCCAATCGGCAAGGTCACCTGCGGCAGAATCGGTTTGTCCCAACGCGCGCCGGCGATTTCAGTCGCTCGGCTGTCCCCGGTCGGATAGAGCAGGCACTCCAGCCGCACGCCCGGCTCAAGCGTCTCCCCTTCCGGCCATTTTAATCGGACCGTGACGTTGGCCTCTTGAAGCACGGTGGACGGACAAGTAATTCTCTCCGAGTACTCGTTGCCGGGCAAAACGATGACTTCTGTGTATCGGACCGTTCCCCATTTGCCGGGCGAATCGATTG
>DASVHB010000209.1:0-4610 GCA_036379195.1 Pirellulales bacterium | reverse complement strand
CCTCGCTCACGCGTCGGGCTACCATGCTCCGTGCCGTCGTGCCTTTGGAAACGTCGATGAATCTTTCCAGCTAGCACTCGCCGCATGTCCGCCGTCAGCGACCCCCCGCAACCGACCGAACCTTCGCTGGCAAGCACCCTTGCGGCGATTGGGGCCACCGGGTTTGGAATTGGGCTAATCCCTTTCGCACCGGGGACTTTTGGTACGTTGCTGGGCATTCCGTTGGCCTGGGGGTTGGAGCAGGTGTCTTCGCCAGGACTGCGGTTGGTGGCCATCGTCGCTCTGTGCGCGATAGGCATTCCCATCTGCACTTTGGCCGCACGCCGGCTTGGTCGAGAGAAGGATCCCGGCGCCATCGTGCTCGACGAAATCGCCAGTCTGCCAATGACGTTCTGGCTGGTGCCGATCGACAGCGTGGCGGTGGTGGTCGCCGGCTTTCTGCTGCACCGTTTGTTCGATATAACCAAGCCTCCGCCTGCCCGGCAGTTGGAGCGCCTGCCTGGCGGGTTAGGTATCATGGCCGACGACTGGATCGCCGGCATTTACTCGAACTTGGCGTTGCGGCTGGTGATTTGGTCGGGCGTGCCGGGGTGGTTTTAGGGCAGGTAGCCCCGGGCCTTGTGTCCGGCAGTCGCCGCTCGCCGGCCGGCCACAAGGGCCGGGACTACCGGCGAGAGCAACTTGGAAAGCGTAACATGACCGCGATCATTCTCGACGGCAAAGCATTGGCCGGTGAACTGCAAGCCGAATTGGCAGTGGATGTCGCCGATTTCATTCAGAACAACGGCGTCTCGCCTTGCCTGGCCGCCGTGCTGGTTGGCGATAACCCGGCCAGCGAAGTTTATGTACGCAACAAACGTCAAGCCTGCGAACGAGCGGGCATGGAAAGCCAGCTTCATCGCCTGCCCGACGACATCACTACCGAAAGCCTACTGGCCCTGGTTCACAAACTGAACAAGGATGCGGCGGTGAACGGCATTCTGGTGCAGTTGCCGTTGCCGCCGCAGGTCGATGCCACGCGCGTGCTCGACGCCGTGCATCCGCTCAAAGACGTCGATGCGTTTCATCCGGAAAACGTGGGCCGGATCGTGCAGGGTCGGCCGCGGTTTCTGCCGTGTACGCCGCACGGCGTGCAAACGCTGTTGGTGCGCCGCAGCGTTCCCATTGCCGGACGCCATGTGGTGGTGGTGGGTCGTAGCGATATCGTCGGCAAGCCGCTGGCCAATTTGCTCGTCCAGCGAGGACCGACTGCCGACGCCACGGTGACCATGTGCCATAGCCAGACGCGCGAGCTAGCCGCCATGACGCGGCAAGCCGACATCTTGGTAGTGGCGATTGGCCGGGCACGATTTGTGACTGCCGACATGGTAAAGCCGGGCGCCGTGGTGATCGACGTGGGCATGAACCGCACGCCCGAGGGGCTGGCCGGCGATGTCGATTTTGCGGCGGTCAAGGAGGTTGCCGGCATGATCACTCCGGTGCCCGGCGGCGTCGGCCCGCTGACGGTGACCATGCTCTTGCAAAACACGCTGGCGGCTGCCCGGCTGCAGCAATAGGCGCAAGGTGGCCATCCCACCACAAAGCGTCTGTAGGGAACGCCCTCCGTGGCGTTCCGTGAGTGGCGGCGCGACGTCATCCCACCCTTCGGCCGAACGCACCGCAACGGAGGGACAATGTCAATTGGCGGTTCGCGTCAGCGGGACGGAACAATCCTCGATGCCCAGGATCGAACGCACCGGGGCATCGCTTAGACTCTGCCCCAGCCACCGGACGGAGCTTGCAAAGCGAGATGAACACCGTCCAACTTAGCCGGCTTCGCGGCGGTGGGTTGGCGCGGGGGCGGTTTTCCAATTCCAATGCGGGCCGCGAATGATTTGCGGCGTCGCGGCGGGCCGGGGGCCGACCGGGCCGCCGGGGGTTCCGTCCCAGGCGTGAGTTTCGACCTGCTCTAAAACCAGCTCGGCCACGCGAATCGCATCTAAGCCTTGCCCGCCCGAAACGCGCGGCGGCCGGCCCGTGCGAATCGAGGTCACAAAATCGGTCAGCTCGGCGGTCAGCGGATCGCCCTCCGGCACCGTCAATTGTTCGACGGGCAGGTGATCGGTCAGCAAATGGTCTTTCAAATCGTTCTTCTCGGCGGACGAGAGGCGCTCGATGTCCAATTCGTGCCGGGCGATCGATGCGCTGGGCCGCACCACGGTGGCCGCGCGGGCCGCAAAATCCACCGCGGTGAAACCGCGCCGGGTCCAAACTTGCATGGTGCGCGCGGCGCTGTGGCTGGCGCGCGAGGCGCTGAGCGTCGCCACGCAGCCGTTGGCGAACGTCAGCCGCGCGTTGACCAGGTCTTCGTGCCGGCCAAACAGCGCCACGCCCAACGCATCGACCCGCCGCACTGGCGAACGCACCAGCGACAGCACCAGGTCGAGATCGTGAATCATCAGGTCGAGCACCACGCCGATGTCGGTCGAGCGGAAGCTGAATCCGCCGCGGCGGACGGCCTCGATGTACTTAGGCTCGCGCAGATGGGGCATGGCCGCCACAAAAGCCGGATTGAATCGCTCGACGTGGCCCACCTGCAACACCAGCGCCTGACGCCGGGCCGCCTCGACCATCTCCGCCGCTTCGGCCGAGCTAGTCGCCAGCGGCTTCTCGACGAGCAGGTGAATTCCGGCGGCCAGCAGGTCGCGAGCAACTTGCGCGTGAAATCGCGTGGGCGTGGCAATTACCGCCGCGTCGATCTGCCCGATTAACTCGCGATGATCGGCAAAGGCGCGTGTCTGATGCGCCGCGGCCACCTGCTGACGGTTGGTTTCGACCGGATCGGCCACGCCGACCAGCTCGACGCCCGGCGTCGTCGCCAGAATGCGGGCGTGAATGCGGCCCAGATGGCCTACGCCCACCACCGCCGCTCGCATCGGCTTCTCGGCGGAACGGACTTCGCTCCGTTCTTCGCTGTGGCTCACGCGGCCCGCCTCCGCTCGCGGCCCCGCCCGTGCTGGCCTTCCTGTTGCGTCTGCACGAACGACAGCAGTTCGTTCACCTGCGGCACCAGTTGATTGTTGCTGCGCAGGATTTCACGGGCGTGGTCGAGCCCCACCTTGGCGCGATACAGCAGCCGATGGGCCTCGGCCAGGCAACGGATCGATTCTTGCGGAAAACTGTTTCGCTTCAGCGCCACCACGTTGATGCAGCGGGGCCGCGTCGGGTGCCCGTCGACCAGCATGAACGGCGGCACATCGTGCAGCACGCGGCTAAGGCCCGAAACAAAACTATAGCTGCCGACAGTTGAATAGTGGTGCACCGCCACTCCGCCCGACAGCGCGGCATAGTCGTGTACGTGTACATGCCCGCCCAGCAGCGTGCCGTTAGCGATGACGATGTGGCTGCCCAGTCGGCAATCGTGGGCCACGTGGGTGCATGCCATCAAGTAGTTGTAATTGCCGACGCTGGTGACGCCGTCTTCTTTTTCGCTGGCGCGGTTCACCGTCACGCATTCGCGGAACATATTGTGGTCGCCAATCACCACCCGCGTGTCGGTGCCGCGATAGCTGAGGTCTTGCGGCTCGCCGCCGATGACCACGCCCGGATAAAAATGATTGTATTCGCCTACCGTGACGTGGCCCATCAGGGTCACGCCGTTTTCCAACCGTGTGCCGCGTCCGATGCGGACGTGCGGACCGATGACACAAAACGGGCCGATTTCGACATCGACGTCGATCTCGGCCCGAGGGTCGATCACCGCGTGTTCACCGATGAGAGAGGCCATGGGCGCGCTTGGGGTTGGGGAAATAGGGGCGGGTGGCTAGTGGCTGGTGGCTAGGGGCTAGTGGCTAGGGGCTAGTGGCGGGTGGCTACTGAATGCCTCTGTAGGGAACGGACTCCGTGCCGTTCCGTGAACTGCCCATCGACTTCATCCCGCCCTCGATCGCGATCCGCTGAAGGGCGTGGCGCCGCCGCGCCGACACACGCGGAACGGCACGGAGTCCGTTCCCTACAGAACCTCTGCCGCTACGTTCCATAAGATAATTCCTTTACCAAAGCCTTTATGCGGTGCGGCGCAGGCCACCGACCAGGTCGCCTTCGGTCAGCAACGTGCGCACCAACTCGGCGTTTAAGCGATGCCCGCTGCGATACGCCACAATATGGGCTGCCAGGTCGCAGCCGGCCAAGGCCAAATCGCCCACCAGGTCGAGCGCCTTGTGGCGAACGCATTCATCGCGGAAACGAAGTTCGTTGTCGATCGGCCCGTCGGCGCCGAACACCAGTAGATCCTTGAGCGTGGCCCTCTGGCCGAGGCCTTGGGCCAAGAGCCAATCCGCTTCGGCTTTGAGCATGAAGGTGCGGCTGGGCGCTAATTCGCGGCGGAACGAGTCGGGGGTCACCGGCAGCGAAAACGTTTGCCTGCCGATGGCATTCGACGAACCATAATCGAGATGGAACTTCAGCGACAGCCCGCCCGAAGTGCTCGGCCGCGCCTCGACCCAGCTCTCTTCGTTGCCCAGCCGCGTGACTTCGCGCACCGCCAACGTGGGCCGCACGGCGCTTTGCTCGACCAGGCCCGCCGCCACCAGCGCCTCGACAAACGGCTGGCTCGAACCATCGAGACCGGG
>DASVHB010000208.1:0-2883 GCA_036379195.1 Pirellulales bacterium | reverse complement strand
GACGCCACGCGAAAAAGAGGAGGGGCGGCGCAGCCTGCCGCCGTTTCTAGCGGTCAATCACTGCTCCACCGGGGCAAGCCCGGCGGTGGCGGTGCGGAACAAATCCGGAATGGAATTTCAGCTCGTTATCGTATCAAAGTCGGGCATTTTGCGCAGGCCAGGCCCATCCTTCAGCCGCGTCAATCCCAAGATTTAGCCTGCACAAGGCACTAGCCATGTCCGCCGCCGGAGGCTATATAAAAGGGCTTTTATCGCAAACGGTGTTACCGCAATGTACGATCAACAGACGCTGAAGGCTCTCGTGCGCGAGAAGGCGCTTCGCTTCGGCGATTTCACGCTGGTGTCGGGCAAGAAAGCAACGTATTACCTCGATGGCAAACAGGTCACGCTCGACTCCGCCGGCGCCCGCCTGGTGGGCGAGGGCATTTTAGACCTGCTGCAAGCGGACCTCCCGGCCGCGGTCGGCGGCATGTCGATCGGCGCCGATCCGATCGCCGCCGCGGTGGTGACGATGGCCGGCGTGCGCGGCTTGCCGCTGTCGGGCTTCATGGTCCGTAAAGAAGCCAAGGGGCACGGCACGCAGCGATACATTGAAGGGCCTGTGCGGCCGGGCGACCGTGTGGCCATTGTCGAAGACGTGGTGACGACCGGCGGTTCGTCGCTGACCGCCATCGAGCGGGCCGAAGAGTTTGGCCTGGTGGTCGTGCGCGTGATCGCCATTATCGACCGCCTGGAAGGCGGCGCCGCGGCGTTCGCCCAACGCGGCTATTCGTTCAGCAGCCTGCTGACCATCGCCGATTTCGGCATCGCGCCCCCGGTCGAGTGAGTCGATGAACACATCGCCGCATCGCCAACCGGCCGCGACCGCCGCGCCACGCGCCCCGACCGTGCTTATTCTGGGCGCGGGCATCAACGGCGCGGCGCTGGCCAGAGAGTTGTTGCTGACGGGCATCTCGGTCAAGGTGGTCGATACGGGCGATTTGGCGCGCGGGGCCACAGCTTATTCGTCGCGGTTGATTCACGGCGGGCTGCGTTACCTGGAATATGGCGAATTCGACCTGGTGCGCGAGTCGCTGGCCGAACGCACACGCCTGCTGCGGCTGGCGCCGCACTTCGTGCGACCGCTGAAGCTGTTCATTCCCACCGCCAATCGTTGGGGCGGCCTGAGTGAATCGGCCGGGCGGTTTTTGGGCCGGCGATCAAACAAGGATGCGCAACCGGCCCAGCGTGGATTGTGGCTGGTTCGCGCCGGCCTGACGCTTTATGACTGGTACGCTCGCGATCCGACTTTGCCGCGACACCAGATTGTTTCATCACGAGACGCTGCGCCTCCGGTCGATCGACACCGGTATCCCTGGCTATGCGCCTACCACGACGCCCAGGTCCGCTACCCGGAGCGATTTGTCGTGGCGCTATTGGACGACGCTCGCCGCCTGGCGGCGGAACAGAAGCTTGAATTCGAGCTGTTGACCTACCATCGCGCCACGCTGCGCGGCGGCGCGGTCGAAATCACCGCCATGCCGGGTGCGGAGGTGACGGAGTGTCCGATGGAGATGAAACCGGCGGCCATCGTCAACGCCACCGGCGCCTGGGTTGATGAAACGCTGGCCGCCTTGCGGACGCCGGCTGAAAAGCTGATGGGCGGCACCAAGGGAAGCCATTTTGTCACTTGGCATGAGGGCTTGCGCGAGGCGGTCGCGCAGGGCGGCATCTATGCCGAAGCCGGCGATGGCCGGCCGATTTTCATTTTGCCGTTTGGCGACGCGGTGCTCGTCGGCACCACGGATCTGCCCTACACCGGCGATCCGGCCGGCGCCGTGGCCACCGACGAAGAGCTTGACTATCTCGTCGCGGCGGTGAATCACGTCTTTGCCGATCTCGGTTTGACGCGCAGCGACATCGGCCTGCATTACAGCGGCGTGCGTCCTTTGCCTCGCGCCGATAAAACCACGCCGGCGGCGGTCACGCGCAGGCACTGGCTCGAAGAGCATGTCGGCGCCGCGGTGCCCTTGTTCTCCGTCATCGGCGGCAAGCTGACCACCTGCCGCTCCCTGGCCGAATCGTCCGTGGCGACGATTCGCGCGCGGCTGGGCCTGCCCGCCCCGCGGCGAACCAGCCGCGACCGTCCTCTGCCCGGTGGCGAGCACTTTCCGCTCAATGAGGCGGCCCTTGAAGAGCATTGGAGCGAAGTGGCTCGCCGCACGTCGTTTGCCCCCGAACAGGTGCGGGCCGTATGGGCGCTGCATGGCACTCAAACCGCGGAAATCTTGTCGCAGATTAAGGCGGACCACGAGAGCGTGCCTGGCAGCGACCTTCCCGCCGGCTTTGTCGCCTGGGTGATTGAGCACGAGTGGGTGCGGCGGCTCGACGACCTGTTGGAGCGGCGACTGATGCTCCTCTATGATCGACGCTTGAGCGCAGCGACCTTGCGACGCCTGGCGGAGATTCTCGTTCGCGCCGGGCGATTGACCGCTTCACAGGCCGAAGCCGAGGTGCAGGGTACGGTGGAGCGTCTGGGGCGCCATTTTGGCAAGCGACTGCCCGGCTAACTACGAATCCAGCCCGAGCAGCGTCCGTTTTTTGTCGATGAGCTTCCCGTACTCGGCGCTGGCCCAGACGGCGGGCATGACCGCCTGCAACGAGGCGCCCTTGCCCGAGTATTGTCCATAACTGACGAGCATGCCAACATGCTCGTAACCCACGCCGCATTGCAGCAGCATGTTGCGTTGCCAGAGAGCGTTTTCAATGGTCAACGCGGTGCTGAGATGTTGCAGCGGCGGCAGATGGCCCGGTGGCTGGCAATAGTTCGCGGCGAAGGGCGCTTGGTGGCACTCGCCCACGGCGAAGGGCGGTTCATACCACGTCGGCGGCGGACCTTCGGCC
>DASVHB010000207.1:0-2072 GCA_036379195.1 Pirellulales bacterium | reverse complement strand
CTGGTCGAAGAGGGCTTCGTGGCGGTGCGCGATTTTGGCAGCAAAAACGGCACGCACGTCAACGGCGAACGGGTGGCGGGCGAACGCGAGTTGAAGCACGGCGACCGGCTCACCGTCGGCCCGCTGGAGTTTGAGGTGGTGGTGCAAGTCACGCCTCCCTCGAAAAAGCGCCCCCCCGTCGAAAGCGTCAAGGAAGCCGCCGCTCGGACTGCCGAGGGCCATGCCGATCAGGTCGATGTCAGCCAGTGGCTGACCGACAAAGACGCCAAAGACGGCAACGCCGAGACCCGCGTGATCAACACGCACGAAACGGGCGAACTGGCGCTAGGCAACGGCAGCAGCCACACCGTCGCAGCGCCCGAAGCGGTGGCCGTGGCCAAAGCCCCGGAAAAGACCGCGACCAAAAAGGCGCCGGGCAAGTTGCCGGTCGCCGCCGCCGAATCCGCCGACACCCGCACGGCCGCCGCCGACGTCTTAAACAAGTTCTTTAAGCGCCGGTGACGGTGTACCCCGCTGGCCGCCCAACGCGCGGCGTTACAATGCCATGTCTTCTGTCGACGACGAAGCACTCAAGCGACGCTATCGCGAGTTTCTCGACCTGATGCCGCTCACCGTGGCCATCGCCGGGCTGCCCGAAAACAATTCGGCCCGCAGCTTCACCACCGAGCAGATGGAGGGCCGGGCCCAGGTGCTGGCCTCGGCCTACAAGATTGCCCGCCAAACCGTGCGAGAAGCGATTAAATAGGGCACAGGTTACAGGGGACAGGGAACAGAGAAGGGGTCGGGATTCAGGGGCCAGGGTACTCGCGTTGAGTTGTCGAGCCAAACCCCGAACGAGAACCCTGACTCCCGACCCCTGACCTCCGGCCCCTTTTCCATGTTTGACCGCCCGCCGCCGGCCGACGTATAGTTACATCGGAGGTATCGAGGGTCGGGCGAGCAACAGCGAATGAAGGCAGCAAAATCACGTAAACAGGCGGCCCTGCTGGGGTTGGGACTCGACAATCAGGACGGGCACACGCGCTTGACGCGGGGCAAAAACTTCGTGCTCTACGGCGGATCGCAGGACACGCACGCCCAGATGCAGGAAACTGCCATCAAGATCAACGAGCAGCTCGACCGCCGCGGCAAACGCCTGGAAGACGTTTCCCCCCGCGAGTTTTCTGACATTTTCCGGGAAGTCACCGGATGATTGCCGCCTATCGCTCCAGCAAAAGTCGAAAACACAGGGTGACTGGGGCAGGGTGGCTGGGGCAGGGTGGCTGGGGCAGAGGCTTGCCGATGCCCCGGAGTTAAACCGACCGGGACATCGCTTCGTCTCTGCCTCAGCCACCGGCAAAGCGGCGTGCTTCGTGTAAAATGGTGAAACCGGCCCGGCCCACGCCGGGTATCTTCTCTTAGTGACGCGCTGGGGCAGACGAGGGTCAATCCTTGCCCGATGATGTTCCTGAGTTGGTGCGGCGCTGTCTCTCGGGCGACGAAGCGGCGATGACCGAGTTGATCGGCCTTTTCCGCGGGCAGGTGTTCGGCCTCTGCTACCGGATGCTCGGGCATCGCCAAGACGCCGAAGACATGACGCAGGAATCGTTCGTGAGGGCCTTTCGCAGCCTGAACCGCTGGGACAGCCGCCGCGACTTCCGGCCGTGGCTGCTGGCGATCGCGGGCAACCGCTGCCGCACGTTGCTGGCGAATCGGCGGCGAACGCCCCGGCCCACCAGCGAGGTCGATCATCTGCCCGACGCGCGTTCCGACCGGCAGCAACAGTCGAATTTGGCCGAAGAAATGAAAGTGGCGTTGAGTTATCTGCGCGAAGAATACCGGCAGGCGCTGGTGTTGTTTCATGAGCAGCAGATGGAATGTAGCGAGATTGCGGAAGTGCTCGACTGCCCGGTGGGCACGGTCAAGACGTGGTTGCGTCGCGCGCGGCGCGAGTTGGCCGAACAGCTACGGCGGCGCGGCGTCCTCGAGGAAACCGATCATGCAGTGCGAAGAGTTTGAAATTCAACTGAACGAGGCGCTCGACCGGCGTCTTCCGTTGACGGCGGCCGATGCGCTGGCCCACCAGCGGGCTT
>DASVHB010000206.1:0-9207 GCA_036379195.1 Pirellulales bacterium | reverse complement strand
TGATCGGTTCTTTCGCCACCGTGTGCAGCCGTCCGGCCAGCACGACGAGCTCACTGCTTTCCGCCGTAGGTTGCTTGACATCGCCGGGCAATTCGGGCGCCGCCGCGGCAGGTTGCGGCTCGACCAATGGCCCCGCGGCTGGCACTTGTTCGGGATCAGCCACCGCAAAACCTCCGGTCTGATAAAGCCGCTCTTTGGCATCGGCCAGATTAAACACGCGCCGGCCGTCGATGTAGGTTTCCAGCACGCGGGTGTAAACGCTGAACGGCTCGCCGCTGAGCACCACAAAGTCGGCGTCTTTGCCTTTTTCGAGCGAGCCCAACCGGTCGTCCAAGTGCAGTGCCTGCGCGGACGAAAGGGTGATGGCTTGCAACGCGGTATCGGCATCCAGTCCGCCACGCACGGTGATCGCCGCCGTCCGCAGCAAAAAGCGGCTTTCCGTCACTGGATCGTCCGTGTTGACCAGCACCTTGATGCCGGCCTCGTGCAGCCTCCGCCCGGTCGACTCCAGGTAGTCGATCACCTCGGCTTTGCCGCCGGGGCTATCGGGCAGCGTCAGCGAGACGGGCACCTTGCGTTTGGACAGTTCTTCGAGCACCTTGTACGACTCGGTGCCGTGTTGCAGCACCACTTCCAAGCCAAACTCGTCGGCCAGCCGCAGCACGCTCATGATGTCATCGGAACGGTGGCTGTGAAAATGCACGGTGCGCTTGCGCTGCAGGGCTTCGACCAGCGGCTCCAGCGAAAGATCGACATCGGGCGGAGAAGCTTCTTCACCGGCGGCCAGCTTCTTGCGATAAGCGTCCCATTTGCGCTGATAGTCGCGGGCCTTAAAAAACTCGGCCCGCTGCAAGGCGGCCAATTTCATGCGCGTGCCCGGCGCCTGCTTGCGGCTGCCATACACCCGCTTCGGGTTTTCGCCGTTGGCCATCTTCAGCCCGCCGCTGGCTGCGGGCGAAACGATGAGCATCTGCTCCACCGTGTGTCCGCGTAGCTTGACGTAGACGGTTTGGCCTCCAATGGCGTTGGCGCTGCCGGGCATGATGTTGGCGGTAGTCACTCCGCCCGCGGCGGCCATGCGGATGCCCGGATCGAAGGGATTCACCGAATCGAGCGCCCGGACGGCGGCCTGCACGGGGCCGGTCGATTCATTGCCGTCGCTGTTGGCCGAGACCCCGGGCCGCGAATAGACGCCCAAATGCGAATGCGAATCGACCAGTCCGGGAATGATGACCTTGCCCGACACATCGACGCGATGCGCATCGTCGGGCACAGCCACCTGGTCGGCCGGCCCCACGTCAACGATTTTGCCGTCCTGCACGACGAGCGTGCCCGGCTTGAAGGTCTTTCCCGCCGCGGTATGAATCGTGGCGCCCGTATACGCATTGGCCTGGCCGGCCTCAACGGGGCGAACACTCAGAGACCCGCCTAAAACAAACAACAGACCGATTTGCCCAACGCACATTCTCGCTGCCACTGGCCGCTCCGCATCCAAGGGTGTTCTGCAATGACCGTTCGACAAGTATACAAGTATAGCTGCCGAAGCGCGGGTGGCATGGGCCTTGGCTACTAAAAACGGTCAGTTTGCGGAGGTAAACGTTGCGCGCTCACTGGCTTTTCAGATCGAAATCATATCCATCAGCTTTCCCCTTTTCGACCGTTGCCTGCAAATCTGTGGTAGCGGCATCCGTATATTTGATCGGTATGGTTTGGGTGACTTCGCCTGCCGCGCTCAACTGGGCAAGATCGAGCCCCTCTTCGGGTTTAATGGCCGCGCCATTGCGCGCGACGACCCGACTGACTACGACCCGATGATTGCCTGCGAGCGTACCCGTCTTGTCACCCGTGCGAAGCTCATAGCGCCCTTGGGAATCAGTTCGTGCAGCACTCCCAAAGAAGCCGGCGGGCGGCACGCCCTGATACGAGAATCCGACGTCCGCGTCGCCAAGCGGCTTACCATCCAGCGTTAGGGTACCCGAAACCGGGGTCAAATCGAATTCTGCCGCTTTATCCGCTTTGCCACATCCGGAGAAAGCGGTCAAGGTGACCGCCAACCAGCCGGCCAGGCGATGCTGTTTGCAAAACACTTGGAGTTCCTCCTTTGCCTTCGAGAACAATTCGCCCGATGAAGCTCTCAAACTCAAGCCGGCTAGTTGGGAGTATATGGGACGTTGGTTCCGTCTGCCGGCCTGGTCATCCAGACAAATGCGGCGTAGTAATCGACGTCATCATTGATGAAGTGGGCCGAGCCATCGCAGAACAAAAACAGTGCGCCGCTAGGGTGGTAGCTGCCCCATTGCCACGCGTATTGAGTCCGTCGTTGATTGCCGAGCGATAGATCGAAATTGATGGAGCTGTAAATCAGATCGGTCGGACCAGTAAAACTGTAAGCGCCCGACGTGATCGAAGAGGTCGAACCTGGTGAGTAGGTGGTCCTGCCGTGAACAGCGGTATGGACGCCAGCGCCCCAAAAAGGACCATAGCAGGTGCAGGTCTTTCCCTTCGGACCCTGCTTCGATTCGCCTAGAGCGATCGTCGTGCTTGTGCCGTCGCGTATTCCGGCGAGGGTGGCGGAGCCATCGTTGCCGAACACGCCAATGTATCGATCGTAGACTGTTCCTTGGGCCTGGAACCATGAATAGGGATGGTCATAATCGGTGTAGTGGCCGGTGCTAAACAGATAATTGCTTCGCGCGACGGAGTTCGCCTCGTAAAACCCCCGTACGTCTGGCGCATTCACATAGACATCGGGGGGCGTTTCGTCGGACGGGCAACTGAACACGGCAAGTTGCTTGCTGTAAAGCAGCTTATTCGTGTCGCTTTTGTTTACGTTGGCGGCGTAGGGCTTCGTCAGTCCGCCGGAGCCGATAGAGATGCTCGACGGAACATTGAAGTTATATGCGTTGAAGATAGCGCCCTGCTCGAAGTAGGGAGTCAGCATCACGAAACCAGTCGTGTTGAGAATATGGTCACTCCCGTAGTTCGCCGTAATTGCGCTACGGCCGGAACCGAGCAATGCGGGCGGGAACACTCGCACCGCGTCGTGGTAGCCGTGGAGCGCGATACCCAGTTGCTTCAGGTTATTCACGCAGGTGTTGCGACGCGCGGCTTCGCGCGCCGCTTGCACGGCCGGCAACAACAGCGCAATCAGAATGCCGATGATGGCGATTACGACCAACAGCTCAACCAATGTGAAACCGCGGCGACGAGCAGGCATGACACGGACTCCTTGAAAAGACGGCGCCAGGCGGGGCGGAAATCCGCGCCAAGCAACCAAAAGCCCTTCGAACACCGGCCCGACAACATTGCGGTCGGGCCAGACACAAGTGGTACGCCTGCTGCTCTGAGTCCGCCATCAACATAGCGAACGGTACGTAAACTGGCAACTATTTTTTTCCGCCATTTAGACCGGAATTGGCTGTGCCAAAACTCGATCGGCTGCGACCCTGAAGAAAGCCGCATGGTTGCAGGTAGCAAGTCGGGCTACCCCATCTGCTGCCCGCCGACGCCCCGAGCAGTGACGCGGTCGAAGTCGAGGCCGCGACGCGAGGCCATCTCGCGGCCGATGGCTTCGAGCTGCCCGGCGTCGAGCACGGCGCCGGCCGCGGGGAACACCGTGCCATCTTCCACCGCAATATGCTCGCGGTAAATGCCGTCAAGCACCTTGAGCAATTCGATGAGACGCTGAGCGTCGGGCTCACCGAGCATGCCAGCGCTCAACCAACGTTCGGCCAGGGCGTTGGCTTCGGCATGGCAGGCGTCGGCGCGGTCGTGATCGTCTTCCAGCCGCCGCAGCTCGGCCAAGGCGTGCTCGGCCTGCGGCCCTTCGGCCGCCCGTAAGCGCGGAAAGAGCGATTCCTCTTCATCGGCGGTGTGCCGCGGCGCCGCCACCGTGAAATAGCGCACCGCGCCGGTCAGCAGCCCACGATCGTCTTCCGAGAGCGCCCGGCCGCGCCGCTCGATCGCCACGCGCCGCATATCTCCCAAGAAGCTCTCGATCCGCCGGTGGCAGTCGCTCAGCAGTCCCAGCGGACGGTCGAAGCCGCTCTCGCGCGGCGGTCCCAAATTGACGAAGACGCGGGGCATCGAATTTTTCCTCGGTGGTTTGCTGGTTTTCTATCGGCGGTTGTGCCGCACTTTCTGCGCCCGTCGAGTAACTAGCAGGTCGCTGGCTCATCGAGCCGCCTTACTCCGCTCCCAGATCGCGAAATAGTCGGCTGCGGAACGTCACGTCGCCGGGATCGACGCCGAGCACATCGACCAAGACCGCAACCAGTTGCTCCCAAACGCCGGAGCAGCGTTGGTCGAACGAAAGCTGCGAGTTGGTGCAAATCGCCCTGTAGTTCGCCGACAGCACGCTGCGGCACAAGTCTTTGACCGTTTTCGTGGATTTGGGGAAGCAGTTTCGCAGCGGAGCACAAACATTCAGCAGCCTCCAATAGGTTTCGACCACCATCCATAGGCCGAAAAACCCCAAGAACGGCCAAAACCAGCGAGCCCCCGGTATCTGCCAAATCTGCCAATGTTCCACCGCCACCACGCCCATCGCGAGCAAGAAGCCGCACAGCCGAACGAAGCCCGAGTAATCGAGCTCGCGGATCTTGTACGGGCAAACGTCGCGCAGCGACTGCCAGCGAGCGCGGCGAGTTTCGCGGGGGAAAAGCGTTTCCAACGCCAGACCCAGCTTGATCTGTTCCCGCGGCGCCTCGGTCGCGTAGTGCAGCGCCGACTGCACCTCGAGCCACAAGAACTCGTTCAGCCGCAGGTCGTACCGTCCCACGTTGCGCAAATGGAGCTTGTTCAAAATCAATTCATAGAGATCGCCGATCACGACGTCGCGGTTTTTCACGAGCCCGATAAACTCGTCTTTTGATACATCGACGTGAAACGCCCGTTCGATGCGGAACTGCAGGTCGAGAAGATCGAGTCCCATCGTGGTCGGCTGTCTATGCGTGAAGAGCAGACCCGTCGAGTTGAAGCGATCATCGCGTGGCGCGTCAAGTGGCGGCGTGGTGTCTTAAGGTTGAGTTGGGCACCGGCGAAGAGACACTAACCCGAAGCGTCAGCGAGGCAGAACGGTCTATTCCTCGCTAACGCTTCGGGTTGGTGGGGCAACCAATCCAACTTTAAGACAACACCGGCGACCCAGCCGCGTGAGTTTTCGCCGCGCCCATGATATGCTGTCCAATGCGTTACGCAGGTAGAGAATAGCCCATGCCCCACCCGCAGTTCAGCTTGAAGACGATGCTCTGGTTGATGCTTGTCGTGGCGGCGTTCATCGCTGGGGCCGCATGGCAGAAACGGCGTTCGGACGCCGAGCGCGAGCAACTTGCCAGACTTCTGAACGAGGCGCGCTTGAATCAAGATGCCGTTTTTATTCAGCAGACGATTGAGCGGCGGCCGACGCGCCCGTAGCTTCTGCCGTTTCCCGCGCACCGCGCCCACTTCTGCCTGAAATTGGGAGACAGTATGACTTACTTCCCCGAGAATTTCCTTGCCAACGGGCAAGGGATTCATCTATATTGATGGGACGGCAACCACGGGCGTTCCGGGGCAGTTGCCGCGACCCCCATTTGCCCGCCGCAGCATCCGTGGCGGCGGGTCCTGCCTAGAATATCCGCACCAGCTTACGGTGAAAGCATGGTCCGCTCGTTTGCCGGCCACAACGGCCGGGATTTTTCGTACTGGATGACATCGGTCGGCCACACGGGCCGGGGCTACCTGGCGTTGGCACTCATTGCGCTGACGGCAGGCGCCGCCTGGGCCGATGACGCGCCTGCCAAGGTGAGCTACTACAAGCAAATCCGACCGGTCTTTCAAGAACATTGCCAGGGCTGCCACCAGCCGGCCAAGCGGTCGGGCGGGTTCGATATGACCAGCGTCGCCTTGATGCAAAAGGGCGGCGATAGCGAAGAACCGGCCTTTGCCGCCGGCAATCCGAACGACAGCTTTTTGATCAGCCAGATCGTGCCCGATGGCGATACGCCGCCACTCATGCCCAAAGGCAAAGAACCGCTGCCGGCGGACGCCATCGAGCTCATCAGGCGCTGGGTTGCCGAAGGGGCGGTCGACGACACGCCGGCCGCCGCTGAAGGGGCCGTCGACATGGAACATCCACCGGTCTATTCGCAGACGCCGGTGATTACGTCGCTGGAGTTTTCGCCCGATGGCGCACTGCTGGCTGTTTCGGGCTATCACGAAGTGCTTTTGCATCAAGCCGACGGCGGCGCGGTCGTCGCGCGGCTGGTGGGCATGGCCGAGCGGATCGAGTCGGCCACATTTTCGCCTGATGGCAAGCGGCTGGCGGCCACCGGTGGCTCGCCCGGCAGATTTGGCGAAGTGCAAATCTGGGATGTGCCCGAGAAGAAGCTGCTGCTCTCGGTGCCGGTGACTTACGACACGGTGTATGGCGCCAGTTGGTCATCCGACGGCACAAAGGTGGCCTTCGGCTGCGGCGACAACACGCTGCGGGCCATCGACGCCGCCACCGGCAAGCAACTGCTCTATCAGGGCGCGCACAGCGACTGGGTGCTCGACACCGCGTTTTCGAGCGACAATTCGCACGTGGTTTCGGTCAGCCGCGATGGCTCGATGAAGCTGACCGACGTGGCCACGCAGCGGTTTGAAGACAATATCACTAGCATCACGCCGGGGGCCTTGAAGGGCGGTTTGATGGTGGTGCGCCGCAACGCCAAGAGCGACGAGCTGCTGATCGGCGGCGCCGACGGCGTGCCGAAGATCTATAAGATGTATCGCACGCAGGCCCGGCAAATCGGCGACGATTTTAATCGCATCACGCGGTTCAATGCCGAGGCGGTGCCCGGCCGCATTTTCGCCGCCGAGTACAGCCCCGACGGCACCAAGGTCGCCGTGGGCAGCAGCAGCGACGGCCGGGGCGAAGTTCGCATTTTGAACGAAGCCGACGGCAAAACCTTGCGAAAACTGGCCGACCAGTATGGGGCCGTGTACTCGATCGCCTATCGCCCCGACGGCAAAGCGTTGGCCGTGGCCGGCTTTGACGGCAAAGTGAGATTGTTCGATCCCGAAAATGGAACATTGTTGAAAGAGTTCGTGCCCGTGCCGCTGACCACCGAGGTGGCGGCCAAGTAGGTCAGGCTCAGTAGTAGGCACACTCCGTGTGCCGCAACTTCCGACCTCGACGCGCCGACCTGAAGAGAACGCGAGAGGAGTTGCGGCCAGCAAGTGATGTCTCGCGGGTTTCACGATCAGGCGCTATAAAACAAAACCACTCGCTACGGTAAAAGTTGCGGCACACGGAGTGTGCCTACTACTTAACGCTACAGCACACGGAGTGTGCTTATTGCCATTGGGAACCCCACGATGAAACATGTCGTACCCCTCTTGATCATCGCCACGCTGTTCTCCCCGGTCTGGGCCGAAGAAGCCGCGGGTCGCAAGCCGGAACAATTGCCCGAAGGGCGATCGCTGGTCCGCATCGAAGCGCAGCCGGCATCCGTAGAGCTGAAGCACCGGTACGACTACCGCCAGTTGCTTTTGACCGGCGAGCTGAATACCGGCGAGCGCGTCGATGTCACACGCTTGGCTCAGCCGCTGGCGCCAGAGGGCCTGGTCACTCTGTCGCCGACCGGCATCGTGCGTCCCAAGGCCGATGGCAGCGGCGAAATTCGCTTCGAGCTGGCCGGGCAAAGCGTCGTCGTGCCGGTGAAAGTAAGCGGCCAGCAAGACAAGCACCCCGTGAGTTTCGTCCGCGACGTACAACCGACGCTCTCGAAGCTGGGCTGCAACGCCGGCACCTGCCACGGTTCGGCGCAGGGCAAAAACGGGTTCAAGCTCTCGCTGCGCGGCTACGATCCTCTGTTCGACCATCGAGCCCTGACCGACGATCTGGCTGGCCGGCGATTCAACCGCGCCGCCCCCGATCAAAGCTTGATGCTGCTCAAGCCGTCGGGCGTGGTTCCGCACGCGGGCGGCGTGTTGATGCACCGCGGCGAGCCCTATTACGATTTGCTGCGCGCCTGGATTGCCGCCGGCGTCAAGCTCGACCTCGAAAGCCCGCGCGTCACCAGTATCGAAGTATTTCCCAAGAGCCCCGTCGTGCCGCTGCCGGGCATGCGGCAACAGATGGCCGTGCTGGCCACTTACAGCGACGGGCAGGTGCGCGACGTCACCGCCGAGGCCTTCATCGAAAGCAGCTCCAGCGAGAAAGTCGAGATCGACAAGCATGGGTTGGCCACGGCCGCCCGGCGGGGCGAAGCCGCCATGCTCGCGCGTTACGAGGGCGCCTACGCGGCCACCACGGTCATCGTCATGGGTGATCGCAGCAACTTTGCCTGGCGCGAAACGCCCGTCAACAATCACATCGACGAGTTGGTCTACAACAAGCTCAAGCAAGTCAAGATTCTGCCCAGCGACCTGGCCGGCGACGCCGAGTTTCTGCGCCGCGTTTATCTCGACACCATCGGATTGCCGCCCACGATGGACGAAGTGAAAGCGTTTCTGGCCGATACGCGCGACACGCGGCTCAAGCGAGACGAGCTGATCGACCGCCTCGTGGGCAGCCCGGAGTATGTGGAAAACTGGACCAACAAATGGGCCGACCTGTTGCAAGTCAATCGCAAGTTTCTGGGCGAGGAGGGCGCGTGGGCGTTTCGCAACTGGATCCGGCAGGCCGTCTCGAGCAACATGCCCTACGACCGGTTTGTTTACACTGTGCTGACGGCCAGCGGATCGACGCTCGACAACCCGCCCGCCGCCTATTACAAGGTGTTGCGAGATCCGGGCGACACGATGGAGAACACTACACAGTTGTTCCTGGCGGTGCGGTTCAACTGCAACAAGTGCCACGACCATCCGTTCGAGCGCTGGACGCAGGACCAGTATTACCATTTGGCTGCGTATTTCGCCCAAGTGGGCCGCAAGCCCGCGCCCGAGTTCGCGGGCCGTAACATCGGCGGCACCGCCGTCGAGCGACCGTTACCCCTGGTGGAAGTGGTCTACGATCAAAACGGCGGCGAAGTCAATCACATTCGTACCGGGCAGGTCGCCGCGCCGCAGTTCCCTTACCGTTATCCGGGACAAGACGCCGGCGAGGCCTCGCGCCGCGAACAGTTGGCCCGCTGGATCACCGCCAAGCAGAATCCCTATTTCGCCAAGAGTTACGTCAACCGCGTGTGGGGCTATCTGTTGGGCGCGGGCATCATCGAGCCGCTGGATGACATCCGCGCC
>DASVHB010000205.1:0-7009 GCA_036379195.1 Pirellulales bacterium | reverse complement strand
AAGGACATCGCGAATCTCCTTCGATCGTGCCGACCCTTCGGCCTCCAAGGCACACTTCAGCGCTATAAGCACGTTCGGCATGTAAGCAAAACCCTCGCGAGCACTACTCTTAAGCTCGTCGAGTAGTTCAATTGCGACTTGACGCTCCTCACTGGAAACGTGAATAAGCGATGCCAGTGTTCTCGCTGCTGAAGTGAAGCGCGGTTCGTTCGGCTCGACGGCGGCTTTAGCCATCGCATCGATGGCATCCGATGCTTCCCGACTGAAACCCGCCGGAAAAAAGTAGTGACGCAAGCGCTCACGCAAGACGGTACGACGATCTGCCGCGCTCGTAGTCGAAGTCGGGTTAAAATACGTGTGCAGCGACGCGGCTATCTCGTCCACACTGCCCTGCTTCCTCGTGCGTGGCCCGGCACCTCGCAGGAAGTGACGCGCCAGAGCGAACCTCGCATAGTCGGCGTACGACGTCTTTCCGTACTGGTCGATAAACCGCCGCAATCTCGGCGCAAGTGAGAAGCCTGGTACATCCACCGGGGACATCAGCGCACTACGAAGTACACGATCGTCTTCGAGTGCATCGCAGGCTTGTTTTTCGGCTCCCTGAGGCTCTAGCACCTCGACCTCAATCGCAAGGGACGGCCGTTCTTGTCGCGGGTGACTTAGCGTAACGCTGATCCTGTACCGACCGGGCACTGTGAAGACCGGATCGCCGACGCGCAGGGGTTTGTTATTTCGCGCCCAGGTGGCCGCCAGAGAGCCACTCCCTGACGAGCACTCGCCTGGCAACAGCGGATAGCCAATACCGTTTCGACGCTCGCGTGTGGTGGTATTGGGCGTGTTTCGATAAGGAGAGTCGATCCAGACCATGGCTCCATGCGCGCGCACCGGTCGCCTCTCATGCTCGCGGAGGACCGACGGCGACTCAAAAAGAGCATCCGGCGGCGCGCACCGCAGCAACGGCACACCTCGATCGTTGACGACACGCCATTGCACGCGAACCGCTTGGTACGGGTACGGCGGCGCGGAAACCTGCCGCGCTTCATATTTCACGCCGTCGCGATCAATCGCAATTGCCTTTTCGAACCTCAACTCGTTCCGGTGCTTCGCACCGCTGCCGAGCCACGACACCACTGCGCATGCGATAATAGCAAGTATCGATGTGCATGCAACTTGCGCGGACAATCTCTTTGCCGGGAGGCAGCCTATCATCGGGTTCTCGATCGTATCGCGGCCATGTGTACCATTGAGCATTGGATCGTTGACCTCGTCACTGGCCATACCCAACACCTGCGACTTCGTGTCTGATGGCCAATTCGAGTGTCGTGTGCACTGACATAGCCCCTGCCGTCGACATGTTCTAGTTACATACACCGCTTCTTCCGCGGCGTGAAGCACCAATGCGGCCACCGCCTGGTCGAATCATTCCTGCGCCAAACCATACTAAGTCAGGTATGGCACAAACGTCACGAGTATTTGCGCGAGGGTCAACCCGCGCGCCCAGCGGCGGCATTCTCAATCGGTCTTTCAATTGCGCCATCAGTCAAGGGCTCGCGGACGTATCTCGAAGGTCGTTTAGTTGTTCCGCCGCGAAGTAAAACTCAGAGTCGGGGATATACGAGGCGGCGGGCGGCCCGACGCCGCCTGCGAGAACGTTTCTTGGGCAAACCGAAATGGCGGCTCGTCGCCGGGGCGCACGGAAAGCGCCAGCGAGCCAAGCATCAGCAGCATGTCGCTGGGCGCGGTCCTGAGCTCGAGCTGCTCGACCAGCCAACGCCGACTATGCAACCGCTCGGCGATATAGACCCAACGTGGCGACATGAACGACTCCTTTCGCCCCAAAGCACGCGCGGACGCGATCGGAAACCTTTGGGTGGTGGCCACCCGGCAGCCCGTATGATACAACGGTTCGACCGCTTGTCCAGCAAATCATCGAGCAAAACCTGCCGAATTTGGTTTACATCGCTCGCAGCGAGATATGGTGAGAACCCGCTCATGTCTAGCCCGCTCGAAATCGAAATGTATCAACTGGCCGACGATTCGACGCTTCAAGAAAACCGTTCGGACGGCACGGGATGGAATTGGGGCTGGGCCACTTGGAAGCGCCCGTGGATGGAAACGAGTCCCTCGCGTTTCGCTTATCGCTGCCTACCGCTGACCATTGCCAACCAGCTCGGCTTGTGGGTCAGGAACCCAGCCACATTCACGGCCATCTGGAGCGGGCGTAGCGAGCCCGGCAGTGTGGAATTTCGCTTCCCGACGGCGGGCGACGTTTGGTCGAAATGGATCAACGATCAATTCGGCATGGGAATTATTACGTGGAACACGCCGATTCTTTTTCGCACACGTCCCGCGGGTTCGCGCCTGCTGGTGATGGGACCGGCCAATGTTTTTAAGCATAACGCTCACCCGCTTACGGCTTTGATTGAAACCGACTGGCTTACCGCCAGTTTTACAATGAACTACAAGATCGAGGCGCCGGGCGTACCCGTACAATTTGGAATGAGCGAGCCGTTGTTTCAGGCGATTCCGCTGGCGCGTGACGTATGTGCCGACCTCGAGGGAGCGGTGGTGCGCGTCGGCAAGTTGTCAGACAATCCGGAGATCGCCGAACTGTATCATCAGTGGAGCGCGGCGCGAAACGATTTTCACCGTCGAAAGGTCACGGGCGAAGTGCCGCCCGATGCCTGGCAAAAGGAATATTTCCAGGGCCGCGACGCGCTGGGCCGATCTGCGGAATCCCACACCACGCGCATCCAGCCGCCACAGATTCTGCGCGGCGCGCCAGGCGGTAGCCAGCCCGGCGAATGAAAGATGCCACGTTTTTCGAGCGCGGTGAGTCCCACCGTTTGCCGAATGATCGTTGCCGCGCCCTTTTTAAGAAGGCGAGACGCGCTGCGCTCAGCACTCCCGATGCGCCCTGCGATGCACACCGCCTTAGTGCCCCACCGAGGCGGCGCCTTTTTCGCCGACCAGCTCGTACTCGGCGAACCGCGCTAGGCGAAATGGCCGGATGAGCTCGTGCTCTTCGTCGTGGGCCAGCGCGTAAGCCATTGTGGTGCCGCACACGGGCGTGGCCTTGAAGCCCCAGGTGCCCCAGCCACTATCGAGATAAAACCCGCCGATGGGCGTCTTGCCCATGATCGGCGAAAAGTCGGGCGTCATATCCGACATACCGGCCCATTGGCGATTGACCTTCACCCCGGACAAAAACGGAAACAAATCGAGCAAGTGCGCCGCCAGCCCTTCGACAAAGTCGAGCGTCGATCGCTCAGAGTGCAGCTCGTAAGGATCGAGCGAGGCGCCCATCACCAGTTCGCCGCGCGACGATTGGCTGACGTAAAGGTGCAAGTTGGCCGAGACGACAATCTGGTCGAGCCACGGCTTGAGCGGCTCGGTCACGCAGGCTTGCAGCGGCTGAATGACCAACGGCGTGCGCAGGCCGACCATGCGGGTGATTCGCGGCGTGTAGCCGGCCACCGCCGACAGCACGCGGCGGGTGCGAACATAGCCGCGGTCGGTGCTGACGCCCGCCACCTGGCTATCGCGGACGTCAATGCCGGTCACCGCGGTCTTCTGGTGGATTTCGACGCCGCGCCGGTCCGCCCCGCGCGCGTAAGCCCAGGCCACGGCGTCGTGCCGGACAATGGCGCCCGGCGGATGGTACAGCGCGCCGACGATGGGCGTGTGCCCGCAGTCGAGATCGAGGTAAGGGCAGATGCGTTTGATTTCGTCCGGGCCGATCACCCGGCTATCGACCCCCAGATGCTTGTTGACTTCGGCCCGCCAGCGCATGGTGCGCAGCGTGGCCTCGGTATGGGCGAGCGTGAAATGCCCGCGTTGAGAGTAAAACAGGTTGTAATCGAGCTCTTGCGAAAGCTCGCGGAATAGCCGCAGGCTCTCTTGATAGAACCGTACGCCTTCGGGCGTCAGATAGTTTGCCCGCACAATGGCGGTGTTGCGCCCGGTATTGCCTCCGCCCAGATATCCCTTGTCGAGCACGGCGACGCGCGTCATGCCATAGTCGCGTGCCAGGTAATAGGCGGCGGCCAGTCCGTGCCCGCCCGCACCGATAATCACCGCGTCGTAGCTTTCGGCCAGACGGTCGTGCTGGCGGAACATCCGCGGCTCGGGGTAATGCGAGCTCAATCCGAATCGCAGCAATCGCAGTGGCATGCGGCGAGCTTATCGTCCGATTCGGTGACGGTCAATTCGCGAAATCACAAGTGGTGCCCAACACTGTTTCGCTCGGCAGACCATGTGGCACAGCCGCCCTCGGCTGTGACCGGTCTACGCCGCCTACGGCGGCAGATCACAGCCGAGGGCGGCTGTGCCACATCGTTAAAAGATCTCCAGCAACACAACTTCAAGACACTACCAGAGCGCGCCACCACTTGCACAATCGCCCGTCGGCTGCCAAAATTCGCTAAACACGAGGCAATGCACGGATGTTCAAGTTCATTCACGCCGCCGATCTGCATCTCGATAGCCCCCTGCGCGGGCTGGAGCGCTACGATGGCGCGCCCGTCGACGAAATCCGCGGCGCCACGCGGCGGGCTCTGGAAAACCTGGTGCGGACGGCCATCGATCGCGAAGTCAGCTTCGTGGTCATCGCCGGCGACGTGTACGACGGCGATTGGCGAGACCACCATACCGGACTGTTCTTCGTCGCCGAAATGTGCAAGCTGCGCGACGCGCGCATCCCGGTCTACCTGATTTCGGGCAACCACGATGCGGCCAACCGCATGACTAAAACGCTGCGGCTGCCCGAAGAAACTGTGCATCGCTTCGCCAGCAAAAAGCCGCAGACGATGCACCTCGACGAGTGCGGCGTGTCGATTCACGGGCAAAGCTTCGCCAGCGGCGCCGTCACCGAAAATCTGGCCTGCCAATATCCGCCGGCCGTGCCCGGCAACTTTAACCTGGGCCTGTTGCACACCTGCGCCACCGGCGACGAAGGCCACGAGTGCTACGCCCCCTGCTCGCTCGACGATCTGCGGGGCAAGCAATACGACTACTGGGCCTTGGGCCACGTTCATCAGCGGCGGCGGTTGCTCGCCGACGAGCACATTCACTTTTCGGGCAACGTGCAGGGCCGGCACGTTCGCGAGACCGGCGCCAAGGGATGCCTGCTGGTGACGGTCGATGACGCGGGTCAGCCGGCGATCGAGTTCGAGCCGCTGGACGTTTTGCGTTGGGAGCGGTGTGCGATCGATGCCAGCTCGTGCGAGAGCGGCTACGACGTGCTCGACCGGGCGTCGGACTCGCTGGGCCAATTGCTGGCGGCCAGCGACGACCGGCCGCTGGCCGTGCGGATGGAAATCGTCGGCGCTTGCCCGGCCCACGAAAAACTGGCCGCCGAGCCGCAACGCTGGTTGAACGAAATTCGTTCGTTGGCCCGCGACGTGGGGCAAGAGCGCGTTTGGGTCGAAAAAGTCCGCATTCAAACGTCGTTGCCGCGGGCCATCGACGAGGCGGCCCTCGAAGACGGGCCGCTGGGCGAGCTATTTCACTTGATCGCCGAGTTGCGGGCCGATCCGGGTGCCGCGGCAAAGCTGACCGACGAACTGGCCGACCTGTGGCGCAAGCTGCCCGCCGAGCTGAAGGAAGGCGACGACGCCCCGCGGCTCGACCGCGCCGACGCCGTCGGAGAACTGCTCGACCAGGTGCAGCCGCTGTTGGTCGCGCGGCTGTTCGAGAGGGCGGCGCCGTGAAGATCGCGCGTTTGGAACTACGGGCCTTTGGGCCGTTCACCGACGTGGCGCTCGACTTCGACGCTGGGCAGCACGGATTGCACGTGGTCTATGGAGCCAACGAGGCGGGCAAGAGTTCGACGCTCCGCGCACTCAAGCAGCTTTTGTATGGCATTCCGCAGCGCACCAACGACGACTTCGTACACCCTTATGCCAACCTGCGCATCGGCGGCGTGCTGCGCAATGGCGACGGCACCCGCCTGGAGTGCGTGCGACGCAAGGCGGCCCGCAACGATCTGCGCGCGGCCGACGACAACGCGCCGCTCGAAGCCACGGCCTTGACCAAATATTTGGGCGGGGTGGACCGAGAAACGTTCGAAATGATGTTCGGCATCGACCATGCCGCGTTGGTGCAGGGCGGCAGAGACATCGTCGAAGGCAAGGGAAGTTTGGGGCAGATTCTGTTCGCGGCGGGCGCCGGCATCGCCGATTTGAAGGGCGTACACGCCCAGCTCGAAAAAGACGCCGGCGAGCTCTTTAAGGCGGGCGCCAAGAACCCGCGCATCAATAGTAAGCTGTCCGAGTGGGAAGCCGCCCGCAAAGCGACCGCCGCCGCCCAACTTTCGACCGCCGAATGGGAACGTCACGACAAGCTGCTGCGGCAATCGCGCGAGGAGCTGGCCGAAGTCGAGCGAAGTTTGGAGGCCGCCCGCACCGAGAAGAGCCGCCTGGAGCGGGTGTCGCAGGCGGTGGCCTTGGTGGCAAAGTTGAACGAGCTTTCGGCCCGCGCCGCCGAGCTGGGCGAAGTGACGCTGCTGCCCGAGGGCTTCAGCGAGCGGCGCCGCGAAGCGGTCACCCAGTTGACCGCGGCCGAGAGCGAAATTCGCGTGGTGCGTCAGGCCCTCGAAGAGCTGGACTCGCAGATGCGGCAGCTTGCGGCGCCGGAGCCATTGCTCGCTCAGCGGCACGCCATCGAGCCGCTTTCCGACGCGTTGGGCAGCTATCGCAAGGCGCAGCACGATCTGCCCGGTCTTGTGGCCAGCCGCGCGCAATTGATGGACGAGATCGCCGCGCGATTGCGTCACCTGCGGCCCGACCTGCCGATCGACCAGATCGAAACGTTGCGGCTCAGCCGGCGGCAGCAGGTCGAGATTCAAAATCTGGGCAATCGGCACGAGGCGCTGGTTGCCGGTTTGCGGCAGGCGCGCGAGCAAGTGGCGTCGCTCACAGAAAGAATGCAAGCGGCACAGACGCGCTTGGCGGCGCTGGAAGAGCCGCGCGACGCCGAGCCGCTCAAGAGCGTGCTGCGCCGGGCGCAA
>DASVHB010000204.1:0-3865 GCA_036379195.1 Pirellulales bacterium | reverse complement strand
AGACACTACCGAACGATGGGTGACCTGTGGGGTTGTAGGTTCGTGTCTCGTCGCCCGCCCGCCAGCCACCAGGCCGCCGCGGCCACTGCTTGCACCGCCAAATAAAACGCCAGGCAAACGCCGGCCACCTGATCGTCGACGCCAAAATGCAACAGCCGAAAGATGCGAATCGAAAGCGTTTCGACGCCCGGCGGTGTCACCAGGATGCCGGCGTCGAGCTCACCCAGCGACCAGGCGAACGCCACCAGCCAGGCGGTGGCCAGCGCGGCCCATCGCTGCGGCAGCACAATCCGCCACCAGCGCGTCCATAGCCCGGCGCCGTCGACCGCGGCACTTTCGATGCTTTCTTGCGGAAACGATCGCAGCGACGGCCACAGCACGAGCATGGCCAAAGGCAGCGCATGCGCCACCGTGGCCAGCAGCGGTGCGGCGATCGAGCGGTCGTATAACTCCACCAACCAGGGAACCTCGGGACAGTTCATCGCGGCGATGATCGACAGGCCAATCACCGGGCCGGGCACCGCCAACAACCAACCCACCGACGCGATGGCAAGCCAAGCGCGGCGTGTTCCCCCGCGGCCCAACCACGCCAAGGGAAAGGCGATGGCCACCGCCGTGCTCGCCGCGACGCCGTCGATCAAGAGCGACCAGCCCAGCTCGCGACGATAGCGATGTGGGCTGCTGGCGATGAGCGTGAGGCATTTTTCGAGCGACCAGGTTCGCTGGCGACCGGTGGCGGTTTCGCTCACCAGCACTCCCGCTTTCCACGCCAGGCTGGCCAGCGGAAGCAACAGCAACAGCGCGGCCAGCGCAATGGCGGCCGTCAAGGCCAGCCAGCGGCCACGCTTCCAGATGAACACCAGCGGCGCAGTCTGGCTGGCGGCGCGGCCCAGCGGCGAGACCGCCACCAGAAACAGCAGCGCCGCGAAGACCGCCCAACCGCTGGTCGCAATTCCCTGCAACACGCCGGGCGGTATGCCCACCACCGCCGCGACCCGCGCCAGCAGCGAATCGTTGGCGAGGTCATCGAGCGGCACATCGCCCAAGGCATACTCGGTGAACAATTCATCGGCGTAGGTGCGGACCTGAAAAAAGCTGGTCACGGCCATTTCGCCCGCGGTGGTCAGCGCCACCCACAATGCGGCGACGGCGACCGCTCCACGGGCTCGAGGCAGTGTCACTCGGCAGACGACCGTGGGTGGGCCGGCGTCGAGCAGGGCGTCTTCTTCGAGTTCGCGTTCGACCCGCCTTAGCCCGGCGGCGACAAACAACACCACCCAGGGCACGGCGGCGACGGTGTGTACCCAAACCGCGCCGCGCCAGCCTGCCAACCAGGCCGGTCCGGTACGGAGCATGGTCGCCCAGCCCTCCAGTCCAAAGGCCGCCTGCCAGGCCCCGGCCTGCACATAGAGCGGCAGGAAGAGAAACCCGGCCAGCAAGCCACCCAAAAGGCGCCGGCATGGCAAATCGGTGCGGACCAGCACCAACGCGATCGTGCTGCCCAGCGGCACGCTCAGCCCGACCGTAACCCCCGCGAGCAGCAACGTATTCGCGGCTAGCCCGGCGGTTCTATGGTCGGCGAAGACAAACGGCGCCACGGTCGCCACCGCCAGGCCCAGCAATGCGAGCCATGTCAGCCGATTGCGGCGGGGCAGACGTGAACGAGATCGGAGCGACGGCGGGAAAGCGGACACGAAGAGCATTTGAGCGATTTCGGTTCGCGGACGCGAGCCGCCCGCCGCTATTTTTCCGCGGGAAGCAGCGGAAGGCCGGATATCACCTCGATCTTGGCGGGGCGCGGAAAAAACGCCGCTTGCATCTCGGGAGTATCTTCGCCATGCTCCGGTTGCGATTCTAACTGCCTAATCGCCTCTTCGCTGAGCGTGATCTTAAGGTGGGTCCTTTTTCCACCCACTATTTCAATTCGCTCCAAGGCTTCCATACGCGGCCATCCCGGCATTTGACGAGTGGGGTATTCGTTGCCCTCGCCTAGATCAAAGTACGGATGAGCGCGGACGCCAATGTCGTAGAATCCGGGCAGCGGCAGCGTCCGTTGCCGATGCATGACCAACACGGCATCGGCACCTAAATGATCAATCGATTCGAAGCCTAAACTGCCCGTCGTTATTCCTTTCACGGGCCAATGAACTTCCGCGGTGAAGTCGTTGGGGTTCAATGGCAACCGATGATGCGCTTGCGGCAGCGCGTATAGGACAAAACGAAATCGAAGACGTTCTTTAACCTCGTCTTTCAATTTGAGTTGGGGCAGATCGAATTCCATGCTGACCTGGCCGTAACTCAGCTTTACATCGAGCGATATATCGCGTGTCTCACCCCCCGCGTAAAGATAGAGCGGCTCGCTCTGCACGAGATAAGCATAAGTGGTGAGCACCTCGCCTTGTTTCATTTCGGTGTAATGAAAGTTCAGATCTCCCACCGATGGCGCCAGCACAAAATAATCGCCGGGCGGCAATGAGCTTGAACGAAAGCGGCCCTCGGCATCGGTGCGGACGCGGCGAAAAATCTTCATGTCCGAGGCGTTCCAGATCTGCACTTCAACACCGGCGGCGGGCTGCGAGGGGTCGCCCAGGTAAGCGTGCCCGCGAATCTCGGGCGGCTGGAGGGCTTGCTCATTCAGCAACGCTTGCTGTGCGGCACCCAGCGAATGCAATTCGTCGTTAAGCTGGTCGAGCCGATTCGCCAAAGCGCTTTGCACGCGCCAGCCGCCGACTCCCAGGGCGAGTGTTACAAGGATCAACGTGATCAACAGGCCCCCGGCGAGAACGCGAAACATGACCTGATCTCCTGCTTGAATCCACCAACATTTGCGTCGAACGCTCGCCACGTCGCCAAAGCGGCGCAGCGCATCGGCCGCGGCCGCTTCGGGCACCAGGCCCCGCCGGGCCAGTTCGCTGGCCGAGAGCGCCAAATGATCGGCGATTTCAGCGTCGATTTCGGAGCGCCGTTGGCCGCTGTCGTCACCGGACCAACCGCCCGGCGCCGCGGCTTCTCGGCTCGAACGTTCAGGCAACGGCGCAGCCGGCATGGGCAATCCCCAGAATTTGGTTGACAGAGCGGCTAAAGGCGGCCCACTCTGCACGCAGCGCCTTCAGATGCCGCGCCCCGGCGGCGGTCATGCGATAGTGCTTGCGCTGTCGGCCTTCGGGCGATCGCTTCCACTCCGCGCGTAGATAGCCGCGTTTCTCAAGACGGTGCAGCGCGGGATAAAGCGTGCCCTCCTGAGCGAGTAACTCTCCGCCGCTCTGTTCCTGGATGGCCTTGGCGATCTCGTATCCGTAGGTTTTTCCCGCGGCGATTACCTCCAGCAGAATCGGCTCCAACGCGCCGCGTAATAAATCGGAATTGGCGATCATCCGCGTGGCTCCGCGAGAAGGTGTATGCCTTGTGTCGCCAGGTATCTTATACCTTGCCAGACAAGGTGTCAAGTTCGCTGCGGCTCGGCACGCCTCAGTTCCGTGGTTTTATCGAGTTACCAGTTAGGGCGGCTTCCACGGATTCTCGCAGCGGCCGCCATAACTCGTCGTCGCGCAGCGGGCCGGCGAGTTCGCTCAGCAACCGCGCCAGATCGGCGGCGGTGTCGATATCGTACCAGGGCGGCAGCGCGTGAAAGCGCTCGCCGGCCGATTGCAGTCGATCGAGGGTTTGCCGCCAGACATCGGCGGTGCCCCACGCAATGTCTCGAAAAACTTCGGGCGGCGGACACGAAAGACCGATCAGATAATAACCGCCATCGTCCGACGGACCGAGCACCACCGAAGTGTCGCCCAGACGGTCGAACGCCTCGTCCAAATAGGCGGCGGGCAACGTCGGACTGTCGGCGCCGATCAGCACCACGTGCCCGGCG
>DASVHB010000203.1:0-11718 GCA_036379195.1 Pirellulales bacterium | reverse complement strand
GGATGGGGCCTTTTAGTGGTTTGTAACGGCAGTTACTAGCTCACCATCTCGTTCACCGATCCGCACAAGGCGGATGGGGTCCAAAAAAGCGCAAGCGAGATCGTTTGATCGTTCCTCCTCGCTTACGCTTCGGGTTGGTATCCTGATGGCTCATCGTTAGGCGGCGTTGGCTGTTGAGTGGGTTTGCTCAATGACCTCGGCGTAAAGGGTCGCGATGCGCGGCCAGGAATGGTTTTCCCCGATATGGCGAATGGCGGCCAGACCAATTTGCCGCCGCGTTTCGGGCTGTTGTGCCAGCCGGCGGACGGCCTGCTCTAATGAACGATCGGCTGCTTCGACGGGCGGAATCTTGCAGACCACCGAGTCGGGATATCCGCCGAAGGCGTCGACGTCGGTGACGACGGTGGCCACGCCGGAGCCGAGCAGGGTCAACAGCGCCCCCGAGGTCTCGCCGTGCGTCGGCGGGCGGCGCAGATTGACGCCGATATCGGTGATGGCAACCAGCTCCAGAAAGGCGTCCATCGAGGCATGGCCGAAAAAACGCACGCGGTCGGCAACGCCGAGTTCGGCGGCCTTGGCCTGAGCCGCTCCGCCGCCCAGGTCGCGGCCCACGAACATCAGCCGCGCAGCGGCAAAGTCGCCTGTCAGCGCGGCAAAGGCTTCGATCGTCTCGACCGGGTATTTCGACTCGTGCAAGATGCCAAAGCACCCCAGCAGCAGGTCGCTTGCCGCAAAACCGTATCGCCGACGCACGGCCTGGCGTTGTTCGTCGGTGTACGGATAGACGCTCGCCCCGTGTGGCACGACGTGAAGCCGCGACGCGAATTCGGGATCGAGCGATCCGATGCGCTGGGCGCCCCACGGATCGTGTACCACGATCTGCGCGGCGTGCTCTAGAATACGTCGATTGAAGGCGATGCCGCGGCGATTGCAAGCGGCGACCACGCCGCCCGGCTCGTCGATCCACCTGGCCGGCGAACGATCGTCGGCGGTCAGTTGCGGGGCATCGCAGGCGATTTCACGTTCCAAAAAACCCGCCGGAGCGCCGGGCTGCAGCGAGTACCAATAGTGAAAATCGCTCAGCACAAAATCGTGCAACACCACCACGCCGGGATGCGCCAGCAGCGTTTCATAGACGAAAGCGTGATGCTCCGAGTTTCCCATCTGGTAGACAATGCCCGAGTAGTTGAGTGCTCGCTTGCATCGCGGAAACAGCCGGTAATCGTGGCAGGCGAACTCGTGCGAGGCATGAGCCAGGTGCGGCGTGTAGCCCACGTCGTGAAACAGGTCGATGGTGTAATGCTCTTTCAGGGCGGCCAGCAAGCGGTGCGAGTAATCGGAGATGCCCGAGCGTTTGGGCGGCAGCGGCGAGAAATAGGCGATGCGCGGCTTGCGCGTCTTCAGCCCGCGATCCGCCCCGCCGTGAACGCCGCAACTCGTCGACGGCGCCAGCGATTCGAGTGCGGCGGCGGTTCGCCGGGCCGTCGCCTCCCAAGAGAACTTGCGGGCTTGAACTAAAGCGCGCTGGCCCATCACACGGGCTAAAGCAGGGTCGTCGAGTAATTGAGCCAGGCCGGCCGCCAGCGCCGCGGGATTACCGGCGTCTGCCAGCAAGCCCGCGTCGCCCACCACATCGGGCTGCGAGGAATTATTGCCCGCCAGCACCGCCGCTCCGCAGTGCATCGCCTCGAGCAGCGGCAGGCCAAAACCTTCGTAGAGCGAGGGAAACACAAACGCCGCGCAGCGCTGATAGAGCGTGCGCACGATGTCATCGGGCAAAAAGTCGGTAAACAGCACCCGGCCGTCACCGCCCCGGCGGCGGGCCTCGGCGCGCCAATGCGCCGCCTCGGCCTCGTGCATGCGGCACGTAATCACCAGTTGGTGCGATTGTCGCAGCCGCTCGGGCAGACAATCATACGCGGCCAACAGCCCGCGCAGGTTTTTACGCTCGTCGGTGCCGCTTAAACAAAATACAAAGGGCCGTTCAATGCCCAGGCCGGTCAGCAATCGGCGCACGTCGTCGCTCGCGGGCTGGCCACGATCGGGCACGAAAAACTCACTGTCCACCGCGGTGCCAATCGTCACGATCCGGTCGGCGGCCAGGCCCAATTGCCGCAAACCATCGCGGCGGGTCGCTTCTGAAATGGCCAACAGCCGATCGTATTGCCGCAGCCGCCGCAGCGCGGCGTGGTAAGCATCGGCCAGGCCCGGCTGGTTCAGGTATTCGTCCGGCATCATCGCCGGAATCAGATCGTAGAGAATGGCGGCGGTCGGCGGGCCTTCGGGCAGCGGATCGGGCGGCAAATAACTCTCGAAACTTTCCACGGCGCAAGTCAGCAGCAGCGCGTCGAGCCGATCGTCCACTTTGGTCAATTGCTGCGGCGAGTGCCGCAAGGTGCCGCGCGGACAGTCGCGTCCCAGCCGGCGGATGGTCGAGCGGCCTGGCCAGCCGTCGCCGGCGCCATCGAGTCCGTCGTAAAAGTAGAGGACGTATTCGTGTTCCGTGTGCCGCGTGAGCAACGTGTGCACCAGATGGCGCGTGTAGCGGCCGATGCCACGATGCCGGCTGGGCGATTGCACGCCGAACATATCAATGCCGATTCGCACGCGGTTACTCCTGATCTCTGGTCGGTTTTGACGAACGTGACCGGTACTGGCCCGTAGGATGACCTTCCTAGGTCGTCCATGCGGCTACCACTGATTTCCCGGTGGGCGACCTAGGAAGATCGCCCTACGGATGTCGCAATCTCGGGATTACCGATTTCGATTGTCAAAACCCATCAGACCCTTTGCCAAGGTGTTACTTAATCCGCTCTGCCCGCTGTGGGCGCACATCCGGTCGCGAGGCGAAAGGCGACACGCGCATCACGCGTTCAGACATCGCTAGCCGTGCCCTGGCGCCCCAAACTCCCAGCCAATGTGCGGCAGGCGGAGCAGCCATGGCGGCGGTGAGCGCGGCCTCGCAACGCTGCGCGGTTGCCGCCCAAGAAAAGCGGCGTGCTTGTCGCAGAGCGCGCTCACGCAAGCGTTTGGCGAGCGACTTGTCGGTGAGCATGCGAGCGATGCACGCGGCAAGCTCTGCCGGACGATCCACGTCGGCCACCAGCCCCGCATCGCCTACTACTTCCACCTGCGACGAATTGTTGCCGGCCAGCACCGCCGCCCCGCATTGCATCGCTTCTAACAGCGGCAGCCCAAACCCCTCGTAACGCGAAGGAAACACAAAAGCCGCCGCTCGGCGATACAACGCCCGCAATGTCGCATCGTCGATGGACTCTAACAAGAGCACTTGCCCGGCAACGCGGGACCGCGCAATCACCGACCGGACTTTTTCAAAATCATCTGGACCGCCGGCGCCGCAGGACAGCACGATTTGATGCCTCTCACGCAATTCCGGCGGCAAACATTCCGCCGCGGCAAGCAGGCCCGGCAGATTCTTGCGGGCATCGAGGGCGGTTTGGCTGTAAAGGAACGGTTCGCGAACCGCGAGATCGCTCAGCCGAGCGGCATCCGCCCGATGTTCGGCGTCATTGGCCGCCGGCGTGAACCGCTCTTCGTCGCTGCCGGCGCTGATGTTGAACACGCGGTCTTCGCGCAGTTCCAATCGCTCCAGCATGTCGCGGCGCGAAGCCTCGGAGATGGTCAACAGCGCATCGTACTGACGCAAGGCGCACAGCGCCCGCCGATAAGCTTGGGCGATCGCCGGGTGATGCAGGTAATCTGCCGGAAAAATCAGCGGCACCAGGTCGTAGACGATCGCCGCCAGCTTCACTCGGCCTCCGGCTGGAAACGGGGGCAAGTAACCCTGAAAATTCTCCAACGGGCAGGTGAGCAGCAGCAGGTCGAGCCGATCGGGATTCGCTTGGGCCAATTGTTCGATGGCCAGATGCAGGCTGTCGCCGGGCGTACCGATCAGGCGGGTCTCGCATGATCGCATCTGTGTGGGGAACGAACTCGGTATGCCGTTGGTCGGCAGCGCCACTTCTGTAGGGAACGGACTCCGTGCCGTTCCGTCGAGGGGCGGAGCGACGTCGCACGCGGATCGCGGAACGCCACGGAGGGCGTTCCCTACAGACGTCGATGAAGTGCCGACCGTTTTTGCTTGCCAAAACCCGCTTGCGCTTCGCGGCAGGCCGCGATGATAATACAACACGAACTCGCGCCGCGTGTCGGCGATCAGCCGCGACACCAGGCCGCGCGTATACCGGCCCACGCCGCGCGTGCGCCCCGCCGACTGATCGCCCAGCATGTCGATGCCGATTTTCACGGATACTGCTTACAGATAAAAGATCAATCGGCGTTGCAGTCGCACCAAGGTCAGCACGGCCAGGGCAAAGGCCACGGCGGTCGTGCCCGTGGCCACCGACCAGGCCGCCCACGAGGGATAGGCACCGTTCAGAAGCGGTTGGCGAATCATATCGAGCCAATAAGCGGCCGGGTTCCAGTTGACCAGCCAGGCCAGGCCGCGCTCTTTCATTTGATCTGCCGGAATGAAAATCGGCGTCGCGTAAAACATAATTTGCAAGCCAATTTCCAACAGGTGTTTCATGTCGGCGAACATCACGTGAGCGAAGCCAGCCATTACCGCCAGCGACCAGCCCAGCACGATCAAGAGGGCGAAGGTCGGCACAATCGACGCGACGGCCGCCAGATTCGAGAATCCCTTGAAGCACCAGGTAAGCATGACCACGACGACTAACGCCAGCGCGAAATGAAACGCCGCTCCCAGTACGGTGCGCAGCGGATAGATGGCCAACGGCGCCGGGTGTTGCCGGATGTACGATTCGCCGGTGTAGAAACTATCGCAGCCTTGGGTCACCACCGACGACAGATATCCCCAGGTGGTGATGCCCGACAGCAGAAACGGGCCGTAATCGGCCACCTCCATCTTGAACAATTGGTGAAAGACGGTGCAGATGACCGTGGTCATGGCGATGGGATGCAGCAGCGACCAGCCCAGCCCCAGCACCGAGCGGCGGTAGCGGGTGCGCAGGTCCATTTTGACCAGCGAAAGCCAGAAATAGCGGCATTTCCAAATGGCCGCGGTATAGGTCCACATGGGGTCAAGTCCTTCGTTGTAGTCGAGCAGAGGATGTCGTCTCCGCACATCGGTGGCCGGGGCAGAGGCTTGCCGATGCCCCGGTGCATCGTTTGACGTTTCATTAAAGTCGCCTTTCGCTCCGCGAAAGTAGCGCTACGTTCGCGGAGCGAAAGGCGACAATGCGGCGCCCGGTATTCGCGCGCGGCTGTTTAGCTTATTCACTCTGGTGTTTGAAAATCGCAATCGCCTCGTTCAGGGCCTCGTTCAATTTCGGCCATACTTTTTCTTCGCTGGCTACATCGCGCATCCGCTCGCGACCGCATTGCGACATCTCGCCATAGCGCGATCGCTCGTGGCGGGCCGCGTGATAGCTCGCCCTGATCTGCGCGGTGAGCCGACGCCCGTCGAGCCGCTGCCAACGGGTCGTAAGCCGGCACTGCGGGTCCCAGGGCCAATAGGTAGGCTCGCTGCGCGAGGGCACCACAAACGCCAACTGCTCGTCGATGTATTCGGCCATGGCGGTGTGCGCCGGCGCGATGCCAGGCCGGCCCGCGGCCAGCGCGTCTTGCAGCGGCATGCACAAACCTTCGGCCTTGGAAGTATTCAGATAATAGGTGCTGGCTTGGCAAAGCCGCAGCATGTCGTCGTCGGGCAGGTAATCGGCGATCACCGCCACCCGGCAGCGGTGCCGCACGCCCAGCCGCTGGTAATAGTGCAGCACATGATGCAGACCTTCTTGCCGCATGGTGCGGCTGAGGGCCAGCTTGATGACCAGGGCCGCGTCGTCGCGGTCGCCGAGGGCTCGCAAAAAACACCTGAGCAAGCTGCGCCAGTCTTTGCGAATATCGAAGGGGTTGAGGATGCTCGTGTAGACCACGCCCGACAGATCCAGCCGATCGCTGGGAGCGAAGGCGATGGGAAACGGCTCAGGCGGCTGTGGCTCCTGGATGGTCATCAGACCGCGGCTGGTTGAGGCCAGATTGCGATGCATGGCCACGGGTAAACGAGGACGCACGTGCCGGCGATAAACCCCCAGCAGTTGCTGCCGCGATTTTTTCGCCGCCGCGCGGGCCACGGTCAGCGGCGTCCGCAAAGGAACGCCGGCTTGAGGCAAGACGTAGCAGGTGGTTTCCAGGGTCACACGCTGGTCGGGCTGCCAGCCGGGCACGGCGAAATACCCCGCCGCGATCGGCACCGGCACCAGGTGCATCGGCACGCGCGCGCCGGCCCGCCGAAACGCCTCGCGCGTAAATTCGCAGGCGGTCAACATGGCATCGACCTTTTCGGCGATGCGCAACCAGTTGTTGCTGGCCTTGCCGCCCACGTCGTAGTTCGGAATATCCGGGTATTCCCAAAACGGAAAAGCGACGTTCGGGGCGCCGGCGGCCAGCGGCATGTATTGCGGAGGCAGAAAGCTCAAGTGCAGCGGCGTCGTTTGCCGCGCGCGGGCCGCCGCGGCGGCTTCGTCGAGCCGCGCTGCTGGCTGCTCGATCTCGCGCACCTCGCCCCAGCGTTTTAACAGCGGCAAAAAGGCACGCTGCACAAAAAAATACGAATAGCAATCATCGCCACAGCGGTTGGGCATCTCGCCGCTGGTAAACGACGATGTGGTCAGAATGGCGCGGGCCGGCACGCTCGGCGCGGCGATGCCCGAGTGGGGCGATCGCCCGTGAGCCGCACGAGGCGCAGATAGGCATTCGTTCGTCATCACCATGGTGCTCCGCGTCAAGCAGCTTCTTGGGACGACGTTTTGGCCTGCGCGTACCGCATCGGCTCGGGAAAGGGTATGCACTCGACTCGATCGCTCTCGCAGGAAGCGGCATTCGCAGCCTCGCTGGTAGCCGCGGCCCTTGTAGCCGGTTCATGGATACCATCGCGTTCACCGCCCGGCATGAGGCCGGGAATTGCCTGTCGCATGCGCATCATTCCGGCAATGGTGGCGTCTCGATTAGTCCCGGCCCTTGTTGCCGGCCCATCGCGATCATCGCTGGCGCCCCCCGGCACCAACCCGCGGTCCGCCTGCCGCAGCAGTTGCTCAACGTGGTCTTCGAGCCGCGCCAACCGGCGGGCCAGGGCCACGTGGTCCCACTGAAAACCTTCTTGTTTGTCGAGCCGAGCATGCACCTGTTGCCCCAGCTCGCGCATCGCGCGAGCGAGGTCGTCAAACTGGGTGATCTCGCCGGCATAACGTTCGGAAAGGCGGCGCGCCAGCGTTCGTTCGCAAGATCGGCCCGCTGCTTTCAGCGGGCGGACGATGGCGTGCAGCGCGCGTCGCAGGGTGGCGGAAAACCGTGACATTGCTATTTCCTTTGCTGTGCCCGTTGTATATGCCTGCTACGATTCAGGCGGCTTGCGTGTGTTGATCGTGAATGAGCGCCCGCGATAGCTTGTCGGCCAGCAGCGCCAAGCGATAAGCATCGTCGGCGCCGCCCTGCCGCGACCAGGCAGGGGCGTCGCATGACTTTTGCCGGGCCGCCCGCATCAGAGCCCGCTCAATGTGAGGCAGGATGGTATCGAGATGAAAGTCTCGCCAAATCACCGCACTGGCCCGCCGCGCCAGCGGCGCCAAATCGATGGCTCCCTGCAAGATTCGGCCAAACACGTCGGCCAGATGCTCCGCGGTGCGGGCGGTCTTCAAGCAGTGAACGTCATGCACCAGCCATTCGCTGATACCGCAGCTTTGCGTCATCACGATCACGCACCCATGGGCCGCCGCTTCGAGCGGGGCGCAACCGAACGGCTCGCGCTCCCAAGTGGGAAACGCGAATACGTCGTATTCATGCCGCTCGTAACGCCCCACCAACTCTTCCTGCGGGCAGACGCCGCGAAACGTCACGTGCGTATCGACGCCCAACGTGCGCGGCAGCTCGGCCAGGCTCGATTCGCTCACCTTGCCAAACAGGTCGATCGAAAAGTTTTCGTGGCCACGTTGTCGCAGCAGCGCCGCGGCTTCCACGAGCAGATCGATTCCCTTGTGCCGTCCCATTTGTCCGGCCGAGACAATTCGCAGTGTGTCGCCGGGCTGGAAATAGCGAGTTCGCTGGGGCGGCTGTTCGCCCAATACCCAGTTGGGCAACAGCTCGACTTGCCCGTTCAGCCGCACGCCCGCCGATTCGATCTCGTCGGCGACACGCTGACTGACCGGCATATAAATGCCGTTCACGCGGCGGCTGAATTGCTCGGCAAGCACGGGCAAGACTTCCTCGCCGCGGCGGCAGAGCATCGACGGCACGCAATCGCCCAGATACCACACCCAGGGGACGTCCAGGTGTTGCAGGCAGCCGATCAGCCCCAGGCCGCCCAGCCCCAGCAGGTTCCAGAGATAAACGACATCGGGCTCGAACCGCGCGAGAGAATCGAGGAGGACGTGCACGTTGTGGGCGTTTACCCACACCGCTTTGGACTCGAGCACCTTGCGCGTTAACGGCAAGCTGTTCAAGACATCGTGGGCGTCGTAGCAATTCGAAAGCTCGAATTGCCGCAACACATGATCGGCGGGCGGGCAGGGAGTGCGCGGCGACGATGTCAACACTTGCACGTCGTGCCCGCGGGCCAACAGCGCATCGACCACCTGCCGGCAGCACAGTTCATAGCCGCCGATGAAATCGGGTGGATAAAGGTTCGACAGCACCAGAATTCTCACGCGGCGGCCTCCAGGGTGCTGCCGATCAGACGCTGATAGATCGCAAACAGCCGTTCGCCGGCGGCGCGGTCGTCGGTCGAAACGCCGTCTTGCCGGTCGTGTATCGTTTGCCGGGGCGGCACGCCGGGGATACCCAAACGCGACGGATCGAGCTTGCACGGAACCACTTCCACCGTGCGGCCCGTGGTCAAGCGGCGGGCTACCTGCGGAGTGTGGCAGATGATGACGTCGGCCAACTCGGCCAGCCCCAGCTCGCTGCTCAGCCAGTGGCCCGTCAGACCATACTCGGTAATGCAGACGGGCAGATGCGATTGCTTGGCGATCAGCAGGGCCGCTTCGCCCAGCCGGCTGTAGCCATCGTGAAGATGCACCAGATCGACGCGGCTAAGCGCCTCAGGCAGTTGCCACGACACGGCGTTCCACGGCGCCTGCGGATTGCCCGCCAGCGGCAACACAGTGCGCACGACGCCGGCGCTGACGGTTTGTCTTCCGGGCGTCTCACCGGCGGAGATCAGTTCGACCGTCAAGCCGAAACCCGCGGCCGCCACCACCGCCTGGGCCAATCGAATGAGATGCTCTTCGGCCCGGCGCGTACCGGTTGCCCGATCGTTGTCGAGCAATCCGAGGTATGCGACCGTGATGGGTTTCATAGGGCAATCAGGCGGCTCGCTTGGTGGGAACCTGATCGCGCGCGAGCGCCGCCAGATCGGCGGCCACCATCATGGCCACCAACTGCTGAAAGCCGACCTGCGGCTTCCAGCCCAACGCGCGGCGGGCCTTGCTCGGATCGGACAGCAGCAGATCAACCTCCGCCGGGCGATGAAACTTGGGATCGATCACCACATGATCGCGCCAGTTCAGGCCGACGTGGCCAAAGGCAATGCTCACAAACTCTTCCACACTGTGGGTCTCGCCCGTGCCGATCACATAGTCGTCGGCCTCGCGCTTTTGCAGCATCAGCCACATGGCGCGTACATAGTCGCCGGCAAACCCCCAGTCTCGCCGGGCGTGCAGATTGCCCAGCCGCAGTTCCTTGGCCAGGCCGAGCTTGATCTTGGCGACGCCGTGCGTGATCTTGCGGGTGACAAACTCCAGCCCGCGACGCGGCGACTCGTGGTTGAACAGAATGCCCGAGCAGGCATACATGCCGTAGCTTTCCCGATAATTCACCGTGATATAGTGGCCGTAGACCTTGGCCACGCCATACGGGCTGCGGGGATGAAACGGCGTGTTCTCGCGCTGCGGCGTTTCGTGTACCTTGCCGAACATCTCGCTGGAGCTGGCCTGGTAGAAGCGGATTTTAGGGTTCACCAGCCGAATGGCGTCGAGCATGCGCGTGACGCCCAGCCCGGTGACTTCGCCGGTGAGCTGCGGCTGCTGCCAGCTTGTGGGCACGAAGCTCTGCGCCGCCAGGTTGTAGACCTCGGTCGGCTGCACTTGCCCAATCAGCGAAACGAGCGACTGCTGGTCGAGCAAATCGCCCGGATGAAGCTCGATTTTTCCTTCCAGGTGCTGCACCCGTTCGAAGGTTTCGGTGCTGGAGCGGCGAAACATGCCGTGTACCTGATATCCCTTTTCCAGCAGCAGCTCGGCCAGATACGAGCCGTCTTGCCCCGTGATTCCCGTGATGAGTGCAGTGCCAGCCATGAATGGTTTCGCTCCTGGTTGTCAGTCGCCGCCGCGCGGCGGAAATGCGAAGTCCGCGCGACAACAATTTCGGCGATCGTCATGGCAAAGCTTGACGATTATTCCGAGATTTTCGCCCTCGCGAGAAAAAGGGCGGCGGGATGATAGTGAGGCTGCGCGATTTGTGCAAGGCGAACCCGCGGATGGGTTTTGGCGAGCAAGAGCGGTCGTTCTTACCTTCGACGTCTGTAGGGAACGGACTCCGTGCCGTTCCGTGAACTGCCAATCGGCGATCTACTGCCGTAGCGGCCACGTAACTGACGGCGTAATTGGCAATTCCGGCAACGCTCGGATCAGGGCCGCGCCGGCCCTCACGGAACGGCACGGAGTCCGTTCCCTACAGACGTGTTGCGCGAAAATCGTCTCTATTCTGGTGCATCTGCCGCTACCCCCGTCGACATCCGTCGCGTGCGAAACACCCGCAACATAGGGTATCTGATTGATGACACTCGAAGCGATCCAGAACATCGGCGATGATCAGCATTCTCGCGTGCTAACTTCTTGCTGCGCATCGTATTCCGCCTCCGGAGTGCCGATCAGCGAACCCCACGGCATAGCACTTGCCAAACGTCTGCCGCAGATGAGTTCAAATCACCCTTCAAGGTCGAGAGGTGCTCCTATGCGATTTCGCCTATTACGCCCGGCGGCAGCAGTCGCCATGCTCGCATGTATGCTGACCTATTCCAGTGTGGCGCTGGCCCGCACCCCCTATCGCTCCAACCCGCCGGCCGCGCAGCCGGCGACAAGTTACGCCACGGCCTCGCCGGCAGCTTCGACCATCGCGCCGGTCCCTTGTGCCGATGGCAGTTGCCAAAAACTCGTGGCGGGCCTCACCGAACTGGCGACCGCCGAGCCGCCCACGCCTGACCATCGCTATGGAACAGCGCTGGAGTGGGTCGACACGCCCCAGGCCGCCGGCAAACAGGCCGAGCAGCAGAAGAAGCTGGTCTTTCTGATTCAGATCTCAGGCAATTTCACACGCCAGGAATTTACGTGAAACAACGCCCAGAAATACAGGGCGGGCGCCCTGTCAGACCAGCGGGTGGGCGACTACGTGGGACAACACTTCGTCTGTGCGTATCAACAAATCGGCGATTTCCAGGTGACCAACGTCAATGGCAAGGTGCAGAAAACGGGAGGCAACGTCGTCAGTTACTTCCTCACGCCCGAGGGACGGGTGATCGACGCGGTGGCCGGGCCGGTGGCGGCAGATCAGTTGCTCGCTGCCGCGCGATTCTCGATCGACACCTGGCAGCAGGCGGTTGCGACTGGCAAGCGATTCGATCAACGGGCTTTGATCGTCGGCCAGGCGCATCAGCGGATGGGCGGAGACCGTGTACATGCTTAT
>DASVHB010000202.1:0-2671 GCA_036379195.1 Pirellulales bacterium | reverse complement strand
AGCCGCTCGAACCGTTGACGGCGCTGACCGAGACGGGTCTGCGGCCGACGTTGTTTGTGGGCCTGGGTGGCGCGGCGGCCGCGGTGTTGCGCCGCTTGCGGCGCCGCTTGCACCAGCGCTTTGGCGATCGGCAAAGCATTCCCAGTTTGCGATTTCTGCTGCTCGACACCGATTCGACGGCGCTGCGCACCGCCGAGCAAGGCGACGAAGCCGAAATCTTGCAGGCCGACGAGACGCTCTATCTGCCGCTGCGCAAGCCGGCCGATTATCGCGCGGCTTCCGACCAGCTTTTGAGCTGGCTCAGCCGGCGGTGGCTATACAACATTCCTCGTTCGCTGCACACCGAGGGCCTGCGTCCGCTGGGACGGCTGGCGTTTGTCGATCACGCCGACACGATCGTCGAGCGCATCCGCCAAACGCTGGTCGAAGCGGTGCAGCCCGAGGCCGAGGAAATCTCGGCCAAGACGATCGGCATGGGCCTGCGCGACGCCTCGCCGCGGGTGTTTATCGTGTCGTCGATTTCAGGCGGAACGGGCGGTGGCATGCTGCTCGACGTGGCCTACGCGGTGCGGCAGTTGCTCGGCGCGCTCGATTTCGATCCCGACGGCGTGTGTGGCATCATGTTGCACGCCACCTTCAACAAAAGCTCGGCCAACGATCTGCGCAAGGCGAACGCCTTTGCGACGCTCACTGAGCTGAATCATTTCATGCAAGGCGGAGGCGCCTATCGCACGGGGCCGACCGAGATTCTGCCAGCCGGCGAGCTCTCTGAGCCGCCCTTTGGCGACGCCTACCTGATCGACTTGGGCAACGAACTGAAGCCCGCCGATTTCGAGGCGGCCGCCGAGACCGTGGCCCATTATCTGTATCTCGACGCCGCCACCGCCTGCGGCGCCGCCCTGGACTGCTGCCGGCGGCTGTCGCATCAACCGCACGACGGGCACGAGCCGCCGCGGCTGCGCACCTTCGGACTCTACTCGATCGGCTGCGATAAATACGCCGTGGCCAGCGCGCAGGCCGACGCCTTCTGCCAGCGGCTGATCAACGGTTTCTTTGCCGACAGCGAACACCCCGGCGTGCGATTGTCGAAACCCGACTTTCAACTCGGCGATCTGGCCGAGCGGCTGCAATCGGTCGTCGATCAAACGCTCGGTGGCGACGCCGACATTTATTTCCGCAACTTGCTCGCTCAGGGCGGTCTGGGACTGCAAGGGGCGAATGACGAATCGGGACGCGCCGAAGGTCCGTTTGCCGAAGCATTGCGGCGGATTCACGCGGTGCTGGGATTGCCCGCCGCGGTCGATCCCTCGCAGCCGCTCAACCCGTCGCGCCTGGAGCAGACGGTGCAAGAGGGGGCCAAAAAACTGGCCGCGGCGCTCACCGGCTCGCTCACCAAGTCGATCGCGGAACTCGTCGATACGCCGCGGGCCCGGCTGCCGGCCGCGCTGATGGCCGTCAGCATGTTTCAAGAACACCTGCGCGCATTGCGGCAAGCCGCCGACGAACGTTACCGCCGCGGACTGGCGGCCGCCCTGGCGCTGGGCTCGAAGCTGCAACGCGGCGAGGCCGGCCGGGCGGGGGCGCGCTGGTGGCATTTCTGGAGCGGCGCATCAGCCAGCGACGCCGAAGCCCGACTGTTGCTTTACTGTCAGTTGCGCGTGCAGGCCATGACCGATCGAAGCCTGGCCGGGCTGCTGCAGTCGGTCAGCAGCAGCCTGTCGGGCTTCAACGAGCAACTGGTGCGCTTGCGTCCGCGGCTGGAGCAACTGGCGCGCAGCTTTGGCGGAACGGTCGAGTCGCTCGCGAACAAGCCCGGCGGCGAGGCCCGGTCTCTAGCGCCGTTGCCGCAGTTGGTCGATCCCGAGTTTTCGCTGGAATTTGAACGAAGCGTGCAGCACGAGCTGATCGACTCGCAAGGCGGGCTGTTGGCGATGGCGGCCGCCGACAACGAAACCTGGAAGCTGCTGCACGAACGGTTGCAGCAGCGCGCACGCGGCCTGGTGCTGCAGGCATTGGAAGAAATCGATGCCGCCCATTTCCTGCTGGAGCGCCATCCGAATCAGGCCCAACTGGTTCAATCGTTGTCGAACGCGGCCGACAAGGCATCGCCGCGGCTCGGTCGCGTGGGCGCGGCCGAGCGACTGCTCGCCGTCTTGCCCCAAGGTCGCAATGGCGGAGCGCTGGCCGAAACCATCAAGCAACAGATGCCCGATGTGGTCCTTACGCTGTTCGACGCCGACAGCGATCTGGTGCTTTGCCGCGAGGGCGAGCAAGTTTCGCTGGCAAAGGCGGCGACAGCGTTGATCGAAAATCGTCCCGACTACGCGGCGGCCGCGCGGCGCGTGCTGACTCGCAACGATGTCTCCTGGGCGCATCTAGGCGCGCGCGAGCGCGCCGCCGCCCTGGCGCGCTAAGACCGGATGGATTAAATGCGGAGTGCGGAATGTGGAGTGCGGAATGCGGGCCACCCCTAGCACCTAAATGGCCTTCACGATCATGGGAAGCCAGCAATCTGTAGGGAACGCCCTCTGTGGCGTTCCGTGTTCCCATGATCCGTGCAAGGTCATTTTTAGCCTCTCTAGCCCCTAGCCCGCGGCCCCAGCCACTAACCACTAACCACTAACCACTCGCCACTCGCCACTCGCCACTCGCCCCCAACCCCCAACCCCCA
>DASVHB010000201.1:0-2988 GCA_036379195.1 Pirellulales bacterium | reverse complement strand
AAATCGGCCCGCGTATCCAGGATGCCAAGAAGCTTGCCCGTCGGTGTACTGAGTGTTTGACCTTCGTCACGAATCCTCTGAACTGCCATTGGCATTTCCTCCGTTTCTGGGCGCGGATCGACCCTTGCGGTGGCGGCCGGTAAGCGCGCGGTGAATCCTAAGCGTCTTTGTAACCGCCGATTCTATAAACGGCAAGCATTGATGAGCATCCTGGCAGTTCGCATCAGGAGGAAAGTCAAAACAACGCCGATCGCGGCCACGAGACCGCTGAGCAACCGCAGACCGCGCCGAACGCCATGCGCCGCGGCTTCGGCCCGTGCAAAATCGCCCAGGGCCGCCGACGCCAACCGCGAGGCGTCGGCCTGCTCCGCACCGCGCTGCCAGTAATGCTCGACCAGCCGTGCAGACGCTTCTTCGACCTCGGGCCGGTTCTCTCGCAGGTTCATTCGCTCGACGTCCAAGGCGCGGTCCGTCCAGGCCGAAATCGTCGTGCTGGTGATCGACGGGATGACGATGAGTGACGATATCAGCACGGCGTTACCCACCGCCGCGCCGTAAAGCTTGTCGCCGGGATCGAGGCCCTCCACTTCGTCTTGCAAGAAGGCTGGTGGCAGCAAGCCGACGAACCACCCCCAGCAGCCGAGCATCAAGGCAATCTGCTCCTTGGCGGTAAAGTTGTCGACCGACGACATCCACCACAGGCACGCGGCGCTGCCCAGCACTCCGATCAACAGCCAGATGTGCCGCAGCGACCGAGGGCGAAACCAGGTGGTCAGCGCCGTCGACGCGGCCATCGTGGGCGCCGCCGCGGCCAGTATCCAGCCAGACGTCGGACGCGGGTAGTCGCGCAAGGCCACCAGATAACTCGACATCACGGCCAGCACCGCCGCCAGTTGCATTAACAACAGCATACGCGTCGACATGGCCAACACATACAACCTGATGCGGAACATCCGGCGCAAGTGTTCGCGAGGCTCCAGGCCTACCCAGGCCACCGCGCTCGGCGGCAGCAGCAACCCCAGCATGGCCACAACCGTGTAAGCATCGGAACTCCAACCGCCCCATTTACGATACCAGCCGAACGCGAAGATCAGGCTCACGATCCAGCCGACGAACAGCGTGACGGCAACCCAGTCGACCCGCAACCGTACCGGACGTTCGGGGCGGTCGGGCTGGATAAACCGATGGACCAACGGAAACGCCAGCAGCGCCAGCGGCACGTTCACCCAGAAAACCCAACGCCACGATAGGCTCTCGTACACCAGGGCCATGACCACCGGCGTGCTTGGCCGCGTGCCATAAGCCAACACACCGTAGATGCCCACCGCGACAATCACCGCGCGGTCGAAGTGGCTATAGAGCAGCGACCGGCCGATGACGATCACCACTCCCTTGCCGACGCCCTCGACCAACTTCGCGGCCGACATGGTGGCGACGTCGGTGGCCGCGCCGCACAGCAAATTGCCCAGCGCGAACGCCGCCAACCCAAATTGGAGCGTGACGCGGCTGCCAAAGCGAGGCGTCGCCCAAATGCCGGCGAACATGCCGTAGAGCATGGCGATCATCCAGCACACGTTGGTCCAGATCATGCTGTAACGATCGCCGTTGATGCCTTTGCGGATCACGTCGCCCGTCACGTCGGTGAGCACCATCGTCTGGTACACCGTGGCCAGAATGGGAACGATGGCTAGGGCGGCCAGCCAGTAGGAAGATCGGCGCACCGTTTGACGATTCACGTTACTGCTGCTCTCGATTGTATCGTGTCTCGATTTCTCGCATCTCTCGGGCGGTTTGCTCGGCCCACCGCGGGTCGCCGGCGCCGTGAGCGATGCGAGCCTGAACCGAAAGACCCGCTCGCAGCAGCGGCCAACGCTCGTCTTTTTCGATTGCGATGCGCACGGGCACGCGCTGCACGACCTTGGTGAATTCGCCCGAGACGACGTTGCGCGGCATGAGGGCGAACTGCGCCCCGGTCGACTTGTTCAACCACACGACGCGCCCCCGAAACGGTTCGTCGAAAGCGTCCAGCCTCAGTTCCACGTCGCCCCCCGGCGCCACGCCCGGCAGACGGTCTTCTTCCAGATAAGCGGTCACGTAAGTCAATTCGGGGTTGTACATGCTCAAGACCGAAACGCCGGGCGAGACGAAATCTCCGAGATGGCGATAGCGCTTGACGACCACGCCCGGAAACGGAGCGCGGATCTGCGTAAACCGCAGATCGTCTTCCGCCGCGATGAGGGCCAGTCGCGCGTCCTCGACTTCCTCCTTTTTGACGGCGGTCAGCAGCTCGGCCTCGCGGATTTGCAGATGGCCGGTTTCGGCCAGACTGACGCCCTCGGTGGCTTTCTGCGTCGTCTTTTCGGCGGCTTCGTGAGTGCGCTCGGCCACGGAGATTCGCGTGCGGTCGGCCTTGGCTTTGGCCAGCCGCGCCGCGGCCAGGTTGCGCTGCGCCTCGGCCGCGTCGCGGGCCTGCGTGACTTGCTGGGCGCGGCGCAGCGGCGCGGCTTCGACCAGTTGCAGCCGCGTGTACCGCCGATACTCCTGCTGCGCCAGCACCAGATCGGCCTTGGCGGCTTCCAGCCCGGCTTCGGCCTCGTCGATCGTTTTCTCGACTTCATCCTCGGTAAGCTTGATGGCCTCGTGCGCCCGAGCTTGCTCGGCCTGCGCGGCCGCCGAGCCGCGGCGCGCCATTTCGATCTGAATGGGCACCTCCACCCGAAGCCGAGCCAGCGATTCCTCCTGCCGCCGCAGTTCCGCACGCGCGATGTCTACCTTGCTGCGGGCGATGTTCACCTGATCGCGGTAGGGCACCGGGTCGATCTCGGCCAGCACCTGGCCCTCGTCGACGCGGTCGTTTTCTTCGACCAGAAACCTCACGATGCGCCCCGATACGGTTTGTGGCGCGACGTTGACGATGTGAGCTTCCACGAAGGCGTCGTTGGTAATCGAGTGAGTTCGGCGATAAGACCACCACGAGAAGGCCAAGAC
>DASVHB010000200.1:0-9762 GCA_036379195.1 Pirellulales bacterium | reverse complement strand
TTATTTGCACGCCGATCTGATCCTGCCGGCGGCGCTGTAAACATCGGTCGTCGATTCCGATCGGGCAGACTTTTTCGTCTCTTTCTGGCGATCCGCTGGCGATATCCGCGCCGATTGCCTCAGGCGCGCTTACGCCGCCCGATACAAACGGCCGAACACTCTTGGGGGCTTTTGGTTGGCCTTGGCGGGCCGCTTGCGGGAGTTGGCGTATGGCGCGCGGCGCCGCATGGCTGATCGGTTTGCTGCTCATCGCCGCGACGGCCACGGCGCGCGCCGACCAGTTCCGCCTGTTGCACTCGAACTACGAGGCGCTGCAAGCTCGCGTCGATCTGATCCAACAGGCGCAGCGGCAGATCGACGCCTCGTATTACTGGATCGACGACGATCAGGTCGGGGCGCTGTTTCTCTCGCTGCTGCGCGACGCCGCCCTGCGCGGCGTGCAGGTGCGGCTGCTGGTCGACGCGGCCCACAACGATATTCCCCCGCCCATCGAACGTTGCCTGGTTGCCAGCGGAGTGCAGATCCGCGAATATCATCCGCATCGTCGCGGCCATCCGCTCTGGTTGAATCGGAGGATGCACGACAAGACGCTGATTGTCGATGCGGCGCAACTGATCGTCGGCAGCCGAAACATTCGCAACTGCCACTTCGGGCTGGCCAAAGTCAACTACGTCGATCGCGACGCCTACTTGCAGGGCGCAACCGCGCAGCAAGCCCAGCGGTATTTCGACTGTGCCTGGTGCAGCGAACAGGTTTTCCCGACGGAGTATGAAACCTCGCTGGGGCAGCGGCTCCGACAGCGACGCCCCGACGACGCCGATGCCTCGCAACAGCGAACGCCCGATTCGCCGGCGGCCTGCGGACTTGCCGCGATGCCCTCGCCCTGCTGCTGCGAGCTTTGGCTGGCGGCCGGACAGGGCCTGGCGATCTGCGGACAGCCGATTGAGCTGTCCCTTCCGCATGATTGGTTGGCCGACGCCTGCCAAACCGGCTGTGTGTGGTTCGTCTACGATCCCTGCGGCGTCAAAGGCCAGCCGAGCGGCATCAGCAAGCAAATGTTGCGGCTCATCGACCGTGCCCGTGGCAGCATCGTGCTGGAGACGCCGTACTTTGTGATGTCGACGGCGTTCAAGCGGGCGCTGGCCGCGGCTGCCGGGCGTGGCGTGCGAATCAGCATACTTACCAACTCGTTGGCCAGCACCGACCAGATGCTGGTGGCGGCCACCTTTACCAACCAAAAGCATTGGCTGCAATCGCACGGCGTGCAAATCTTTGAGTTGGCCGGTCCCAACCACTTGCACGCCAAGACCGCGGTGATCGATTGCCAAATCGCCTATGTCGGCTCCTATAATTTCGATCCTCGCTCCGAATACCTGAACACCGAGACCGGCGTAATTGTCGACGACCCCGCGGTGGCGGCGCTGGTATCCGACTCGATCGGCGATCACTTGCGGCGAGCTTATCGCTTTGGTCCTGACGGGCGTGAACTGGCGACCGGTCAGCGTCAGCCCGGCGCCACACCCGGCCGCGTTTTGAAAATGGAAGTTCTGCGGATTCTCGCGCCGCTCTTGCGACGATCGCTCTAACCCGCATTGCGCACCCGCCTTCCAACCCGAAGCGCAAGTTTTGATGTTGCGCATGTCGAAGTTCCGCCGCGGAGCGACGCGTGGAGTTTAGCCGTGGGCGCCAGCCCGCGGTAGCGTTACGCGCCTGATCGCGAAGCCGCGGAGCGGCGACAGAGCATGGCGTGGCGCTCTCCGCCGCCGCTCCGCGGCTTCCACAAAGATTTGCCGTTGGCTGGCGCCGACGGCTAAACTCTGTTGCCACTCCGTGGTCATCACCCGAGCAGTCATTGGCGCAGATCAAAATCCGCCGGCTTCAGCTTCTTCTGTTTCCAATAGTTATCGTCCTTGAAGCCGAACATCGTCGGCTGAAACGGACCGACGAAATCGACGTCGGCATGGTCAGGGATCTGATCGCGCAAGCCAGTCAGGTCGTAGCAGGCGTTGACAATCAGCCGCCGCAGCCCCTCGCTTTGAAAATCGACCGACGCGCCCATCGTGGTGCAAAACGCGCGTCCTGGTTTTCCACCGGGCGCCTGAAAATCCTTCAGCCAAGCCAGCGGCATCATCGGATCGTTCTTCGGTCCCTGCACCGGCGGGTCGGACGGCTTCATGCCCGAAAGCACCTGGCCGTACAATAAGATCGTCGCTTCAGGCGAGAGGTTTTTGATGCCATAGACGTCGGTCAAGCCGAACACATCGTTCACGCCCCGCAAGATCGGGTTGTCCTTCTCCTTCTCATTGACGACGCCGCGGGTGGCTTCGTGGCCGTGGTTGCCATGATGGCTGATCCAGGTGTCGCCCAACACTTGCCGGCCGAAACCGCCCGGCCACTTCGAGCTATTGAAGCTCCAGCTCGCATAGGGACTGTCGGGGTGGCGGCTGTAGCTGAAGGCGTGCGTCGCGGTGCGCAGCCCGATCACGGGTTTGCCGGCGGTGACGAAATCAACCACATGCTTCATTTGGTCGTCGGGAAATTCGCGAAACCGCGTGGCGATGATCATCAAGTCGGCATCGTCGAGCTGCTCCAAGCCGGGAATATTGGTCTGGTTGTTGGAATGAATCAGACCCGTGGCCGGGTCGAGGGCGAAATGCACGGTGCAGGTGAAGCCGTGTCGCACGCTGAGGATTTTGGCCAGCATGGGGCAGACTTCTTCCGAGCGGTATTCTTCATCGCCCGAGACAAGCACGATTTTTTTGCCCTGGCCGGGGCCGGCCTGGCCCTCGAACCGCAGCCATGTCTCATCAGCCCAGGCCGCGGTCGCGGGGGCATAGTAAATGACGGCGAACGTGAACAGCAAGCGACTCAACATCATGGCTCCTCTTGCTCGATGCAACGACGGTGATGTCCCCGTACGAAGGCCCATAAGATCAACGAAACTGCGATGGCCTATTATCGTAGGCTGCCGACGGCGGGCCTGCAAACGCCCAGCGGGTGTCGTCGATATCGCACCGGCCATTTCGTAACGTCACACTACGGGCATTCCCGCGAACCTTGCTGCCGGTCCGATCGCTAAATGGGTAATCGACCAGCACCACGTCGCCGCGAGACACGTTCATGATTTGCGGCGGGGATCGAGGCCATCGTAGATATCCATTTCCGGATCGTCCCAGCCCGCTCGCTGGCCGAATTGCCGCAACTGGAACAGGCGTTCGGGCTCAGTCACCGGATCGTCCTCGAACAACGCCTTGAAGCGCTCATATACCTCCGCCCGCAGAAGCACGTAAGTCGACTGTTGCGAGGGGTCACAGACACGAATCGGCGCTTCGCCGAGATGGCCTACTTCGCTCCATTGATCTTCGGTTAGGCGGATGGGCATGCGTTTTAACCTTCCTGAAAGCGCCCCGCGGGCCCTTCCCGGCATCAATTCAGATCCCGTTGCTTGCGTGCAATATACCACCGCGATCGTGGCGGTGGGAGTCGTGCCCCGCCCGCAACGGCATGTTGGCGCTCTAATCGTGAGTTGCGACCGTTCTCCGAAAATGTGGCACAGCCGCCCTCGGCTGTGACGGGCCGCCTACGGCGGCGTTGAACGGGCCACTGCCGGGGGCGGCTGTGCCACAGTGACTTGTGCCAGCAACTCACGATTAGGACACCTGCCCCCGGCATGGAAACCTGATTGAATTGCGCCGCCCTCGGCTTAGCCGCCAAAGATGCCCGAATAGCGCAAAATGCAGTACAACGCCCGGAAACCGTCGCGCCAGGTGATCTTCTTTCCTTCGGCGTAGGTGCGCCCGCGATAGCTGATCGGCCGCTCGTAGACCCGCACGCCGGGCATGCGGGCCACTTTGGCCGTCAGCTCCGGCTCGATGCCAAACCGCTGCTCGCGCAATGTCGGCGCGATCCGCTGAATCACGTCGCGGCGGAAGGCTTTATAGCAGGTCTCCATGTCGGTCAGGTTCAGGTTGGTCGTGGCATTCGACAGCAGCGTGAGCACCTTGTTGCCGATCGAGTGCCAGAAATAGAGCACCCGCTGATTGTCGCCCGTAAATCGGCTGCCGAAGACCACGTCGGCCTCGTCGTCGATGATGGGCTGAATCAGCTTATCGAATTCCGCCGGGTCGTATTCCAGGTCGGCGTCTTGTACGATGACCACGTCGCCGGTGGCGTGTGTAAATCCGGTGCGCAGGGCCGATCCTTTGCCCTGGTTGGTCTCGTGCAAAATGACGCGCAGGTCGGGCGCGTGCGGCCAGCTTTTGAGCAACTCGCGCGTGCCGTCGGTGCTGCCGTCGTCGACGATCACCATTTCGACCGGCACGCCCGAGCCGCGCACCCGCCGCACCACCTCTTCGATGGTATTGATTTCGTTATAGACGGGCATCACCACCGACAGCAAAAAACCATCGGGAATGCGATAAATGCCCAACCGGCGGCAGGTGCTTTTGCCGAGCAGTTGCTCGAGCAGTTCGATACGGTCGCGGCCAGTGCTGTTGGCGCAGGCCGCCGCCCACTGTTGCAGCAATTGCCGGGCAGATTGGTCGTCGGCGATGCCAGGTTCGTCGAATGTCACGGCTTGGCTCATCGGGAAAATGCTCAAAGCGCGATGAATCGGGGGAGAGGTGATGCTGAATCGTATGCCGCGCGGGGCGTTTGCTGCAAGGCCAGCTTTGCCGCGGGCCATGCTTGACAATACCGGCGAACACCTCACAATCACCCAAGCGAATCACCGGCTTTCTTTAATGACAGCGAAATCGCCTGGGGGGCGACGATGTAGGGATCGGACGTCGGCGGCCTCGGTCGTGGTCAGGATGTCCCCCCCCGCGCTTTTTCGCTGACTGTAGACGGCCGCATTTTTTCGGTCATGTCGCCATGCACCGTGCGTTGATTGGTTTAGGCGCGAACTTGAGCGACCGCCAGCAGACACTCGCCCAAGCCGTGCAGCGGCTCCGGCGATCTGCTGGCAGCTTGCTCGACGAAAGCTGGTGGCACGAAACTCCGCCCGTGGGCGGGCCGAGCGGGCAGCCGGCGTTTCTCAACGGCGCGGTCACGATCGCCACTCTGTTGCCTCCCGAACTATTGATGAGCGCGTTGCAATCGATTGAGCACGAACTGGGTCGGCAGCGGGCAGAGCGCTGGTCGGCCCGCGCGATCGATCTCGATCTTTTGCTCTACGACGACCTGGTGCTTGACAGCGAGCATCTGACGCTACCGCACCCGCGAATGGCCTTCCGGCGGTTCGTACTCGAACCGGCCGCCGAAATCGCCGCGGACATGCTGCACCCCACGACTGGCTGGACCGTTGGACAACTCTTTAAGCATCTGACCACCGCGGCGCCCTATCTGGCCATCGCAGGGCCGCCGGGCGACGAAACGACGCGGCTGGCAAGGCGGCTGGCCGAGCAGAGTGGCAGTCGGCTGGTTCTCGATCCTGGTTCTGACGAACCGAACGCAGCGATCGTCTCGCGGCGGGCTGATTTGCTCGATCGAGCGGCCTGGCCCACTGACCGCTGGACTATCAGCGATTTCTGGTTCGATCAGTCCTTGGCTGAGGCGGCGGTGCAATCGGACGAGCAGGTGCGCATCGAAATCGAGACGGCATGGCGCAATCGGCACGAGCGCGTGATGCCGCCAAAGCTGTTGGCGGTGCTCGAACCGGGCAAAAGCATCGTCCGAGCAGAGAATAGGGATCGCGCGTTTCGAGCGGTCGGCGAGCTTGCCCGTCGCCCGGACCAGGGGCCGGTTGTTTGGCTCTCCAGCGATCGTTTCGATGACGCGGTGGCGGAGCTGCTGGCCGCAATGGAGGCAATGCGGTAAATCTAAAAGGCGATGGCTTCGGTTGGCTCGTTCCCGATTCGGTTTTGATATTCAAGGCAGAACTCTGTGTCCTCATCTTCGCCCCGCCTGGTAACCAAGCTTTCGGATATGCGCGCCGCGATCGCGGCGGCGCGGCGCGGTGGCAAAACCATCGGGTTGGTGCCCACCATGGGCGCTCTGCACGCCGGACATCTCAGCCTGGTCGAACACTCAAGGCAAGAATGCGGCTACACGGTGGTCACCATCTTCGTCAACCCAACGCAGTTTGGGCCTAAGGAAGATTTTGCCAGGTATCCGCGAAATCTTGACGCCGATTTGGCGCTGCTGCGGCCCAGCGGCGCCGACCTGGTCTTCGCGCCCGAGGTGGGCGATGTGTATGGGCCGCACCACGCCACCTTTATCGAGATGCACGGCGTGGCCGACGCGCTCGAAGGGCGTTGCCGGCCCGGCCATTTTCGCGGTGTGGCGACCGTCGTGCTCAAGCTGTTGAACATGACGGCGCCCGACCGCGCCTATTTCGGGCAGAAAGACTATCAGCAGTCGCTGGTGATTCGCCGGTTGGTGGCCGACCTCGATCTGCCGATCGAGATTCGCGTCTGTCCGACCGTACGCGAGGCCGACGGCCTGGCGTTAAGCAGCCGCAACGTTTATCTCAATTCCGCCGAGCGCGCGGAAGCGTTGGCCATCAGCCGTGCCTTGCGCCGCGCCGAAGAACTGGTGCGCTCGGGCCACCGCGACTGTGCCGCGGTGGCCGAGGCAATGCGGGCGATTTTGGCGGGGGCGCCAGGGCTGCGCGTCGAATACCTGGCCGTCGTCGACGCCGAAACGTTGGATACAATAGTGACGATCGACCGCCCGGCACTGGCCGCTGTGGCCGCGTTCGTCGGGCAAACGCGATTGATCGACAACGCGTTGCTCTGGCCCGTGCGTGAATGATTCAGAAGGTACTTGGCTCAATAAACAGGGCCGCTGGGCGGTGGCAAATGCCGCGGCCTGGTACGCGACGAGCGATTGGCAGGCCGCGTATTTCGCCCCGTACGGCTGTCGGCTGCTTGCCGGCTCGCGGTGCGTTGCTGGGCGCGGCGGTCGCGGGCCATTTGCCGCGCAATCATGCGCCGAGCTTCCTTGACGGGACGGCCGCTGAAATACGCCTGGCCGGTATACTGGCGATAATTCGTGCCGTTCATTTCGCGCAGCAGCGTCTCGGCCGGGTTCTTATCGCCCCGCGGCGGCGGGCGCCGGCTGCCGGGAGGCTCTGCGCCGCCACGATAATAGTAGGCGCTCAGATCGCGTCCGCTGCCGACGCCTTCGGTTAGCAGAGGGTTCGACCATTGAGCAACGCAAACACCCGGCCAAACCATGCAGGCAGATAGTCCTGCCAGCATCCTTACGCAGAATTGCAAGGTCTTCATCGACCACCTCCGCCTTCAGACGAAGCAATTATCGAGCCGGACTCGCTGCCGCGTCGCCCGCTGCAGCCACTATGGCCAGCAGCCGGTCCCGATCAGACGATGGCATCCGCGCCGCATAAAAAGACGGGGCGAGACAGGCAGGATTCCGCTCTGCGGTACTGGAAAAACCACCCCCACCCGGCGAAAAACGAAAAAGTCGTTGCGGTCGTTGTAACTGCTGGTTATTCTCCAAGATAACCGTTCTTTTCCGACATTTCCGGCCCCCGCATGGATCCAACGGGCCGTATTCAACGCCCCGCCACTTGGCCAGTCGCCAGCAAGCAGGGCAGGGCGAGGAATTGTCGTCAGACGGGCAGTCAAACGGGGTCAACACTCGGGGAAGTTCTGTGATGTGGTTCGTGAAATCCGCGCGCGGTGATGAAGAAGTAGCGGGGCGCCGTGTATCTGGAAGCCCTGTATCTGGAAGACGTGCCGCGCGTCGCCGGCGGCGGCCGACGGCGCGGCCGCAACGTCGCAACCTGACGCGCCGCACGCTGCTGGAAGTTCTCGAAGATCGTAAGCTGCTGGCAGCGGCGTCGTTTCCGCAGGCGCTGCCCAACGATCCGCTGTTCCGCGAACAATGGAACTTGCAGAACACCGGACAGACCGGCGGAACCAAAGGCGCCGATATCAACGTGGTGCCCGCCTGGCAACAGGGCTACACCGGCAAAGGTGTGGTCGTCGGTATCGTCGATTCCGGCGTCTACCACGCTCACCCCGATCTCACGGCCAACTACCGCGCCGACCTGAGCTACAACTTTTTTAACGACCAGCCCGATCCCACGCCGCCGCTGGGACCACTCTTGGAACCATTCGCGCCGGGGTCTCCCTCGGGTGAAGACAGTCACGGGACCGAAGTGGCGGGCATCATCGCGGCCCAGGCGAACAACGGCATCGGCGTCGCGGGCATCGCGCCCGACGCGCAGTTCGGCGCGGAGCGCATCATCACCTTCGACCCGATGGGCGATCTGGTGCAAGGCGGCGACTCGCAACTCGCCCAAGCGCTGACGTTCCATAACCAGGACATCGACATTTACAACAATAGCTGGGGCTACGTTCCGCAATTCCCCCAACTGTCGGGTCAGCTTGGTCCACCCGATCCGATCACGCTGAACGCGATGAAGCAAGGCGCGCTCGCGGGCCGCAACGGCTTGGGCAACATCTTCGTCTTCGCCGGGGGGAACGCCGGCAATCAGAACGGCCTGGAAAACACCAACGACGAAGAAGAAACCGCCTCGCGCTATGCCATCGTCGTCTCGGCGCTGGGTGATGACGGAAAGCTGGCGCTTTATTCAGCGTCGGGCGCCAACGTGCTCGTGGCCGCACCGGGCGGAAAAGACGGCGCCGGCGCCCCCGACGAACGCGGCATTCCCTCGACCAGTGTGCTGGCCGTGCCCGATCCGCAGAACCCCAACCAATTGAAATACCAGGCGACCTACGACGACAACGGCACCTTTGGCATGAACGGCACTTCGGCGGCCACGCCCGATGTGGCCGGCGTGATCGCCTTGATGTTGCAAGCCAACCCGAACCTCTCGTGGCGCGACGTGCAAGAGATTCTGGCCGAGTCGGCCACCAAGAACGATCCCACCGACACGGGCATTCCGCCGACACCCACGGCGCCCGGACCGCTGTATTATCCGTTGCCGGTTCAGTCGGGGTGGTTCAACAATGGCTATGGGTTTACCTCCGACGGCGCCATTGTGCCGGTTGACAGCAGCGGCAAGCCGGTCGGGGTGACGTTGCCCAGCGATGTCACCGTCACGCCGTTCCACCTGAACGACAAGTACGGCTTCGGCCTGGTCAATGCCGGCAACGCGGTCACCTTGGCCAAGACGTGGACGCCCATGCAGCCCGAGCAAACGCTCTCGTCGGGCCTGATTACGGTCAACCAGGCCATTCCCGACGGCGTGGCCCAAGGCGTGGCCGTGCCGATCACGATCACGGGAAACATGCACGTCGAGCATGCCGAAGTGGTGCTGAACATCACCCACCCGCAGCGCGGCGACATCGAAGTCATCTTGACGTCGCCCAATGGCACCCGCTCGGTGCTGCAGCAGGTGCGCAGCTTCCATCCCACGACAGGGGGCGACACGACGTTCGACGGATACTTCGATGCCAAGGGCAACCTGATCGCCAACGCTAATTACGTGAATTACGCCACCTCGACCGTGCAAGACTGGGGCCAGAACGCCACGGGCACCTGGACCATTTCGGTCTCCGATCGCGACGCGAACGGCATCGTTGGCACCTTTGATTCGGCCACGCTGAATCTTTATGGTTCTCAAGATTATGCGCCGATCGCGCAAGATTTCAGCGTTGCCGCGGCGCAGAGCCAACAGACCAACATCGACGTCTCGCAGCACGTCTACGACACCGACGGCACGGTGCAGCTTGGGACGTTGGCCATTCAAGCGCAACCGGCTCATGGCCTGGTGACCATCGACCCTCAAACGCACCAGATCATTTACAGGCCGTTCGCCAACTTTTCGGG
>DASVHB010000199.1:0-2737 GCA_036379195.1 Pirellulales bacterium | reverse complement strand
GAATATCCAGCGTGCCACCCATGACTTCGGGAACGCCCGGAGACAAGGGATGCTTTTTATCGGGAGCGTTGTCGTTGCCGTGGATATACAGATAGGTCGGTTGCTTTGCGTCGGCGTCGTAGACGTGCGGCAGGCCGTCTTTTTGCAGGTCCGCCTCTCCCGCCATGCGGTCGAGACGCGCTTGATGCGGCTCGAAAACCGCTCGCAGCCGATAGTAATTCACCTGCGAAACGGGATCGTATTTATGATCGTGGCAGCGGGCGCAGCCGATCGTTAGCCCCAAAAACACGGCGGCCGTCGTGTTGACGCGATCGGCCACGCTTTCAATGCGGAACTGCTCGGGGTCGGTGCCGCCTTCTTCGTTGCGCAGCGTGTTGCGGTGAAAGCCCGTGGCGATGATCTGCTCGGTGGTGGCCGCCGGCAACATGTCGCCCGCCATCTGCTCGATTGTGAACTGATCGAACGGCAGATCGCGGTTCAGGGCTTCGATCACCCAATCGCGGTATTTCCAGATCGACCGCCCGCCGTCGATGGTGTAACCGTTGGAGTCGGCGTAACGCGCGGCATCGAGCCAGTGCCTGCCCCAGCGTTCGCCATAATGGGGCGAGGCCAGCAAGCGATCGACCAGCCGCTCGTAGGCATCGGGCCGGGCGTCTGCCAGAAACTCGGCCACCTGCGCCGGCGCCGGCGGCAAGCCCGTCAGATCCAGGGAGACGCGGCGAACGAGCGTGGCGCGATCGGCTTCGCTCGACGGCGTCAAACCCGCCGCGTCGAGCCGGGCCAGGATGAACGCATCGATGCCATTGCGTACCCAGTCGGGCCGCGACACGGCAGGCAACTCAGACCGCGCAAGCGGTTGAAACGCCCAATGCGTGTTTTGCTTCGGCGCATCGGCGGCGGTCGCCGGTTCGTCGTCGCCCGTCGCCCCTTGTTCGACCCACTTGCGCAAGCGGTCGATTTCGTCGGCGGCCAGCGGAGGGCGATCGGCCGGCATCTGGGTGACCTCGCCGCCGCCGATCACCGCGGCCAGCAACAGGCTCTCGCCCGGTTTGCCGGGCACGACTGCCGGCCCGGTATATCCGCCCTGTTTCGCGGCGGCGAGCGAATCGAGCCGCAAGCCCGATTCTTGTTTTTTCGGGCCGTGGCATTCGTAGCAGTGCTTGGCTAGGATCGGCTGCACGTCGCGCCGATAATCCACCGGCTCACTCGCCTTTGCAGGCGGCGACGAGACAGCAACGGCAACAAGGCAGGCGAACGATAGCCGCGTCATGCCACGGCTCCGGGCAGGTGGGAAAGGGTGCGGTAATACGAGGCAGACTTTGATCTTAAGCCATTGGCCGCCCGACGGCAACCAAAGCCCGCCGCGGGTAGTGTCTCAAAGTTGAGTTGGTCGTCCTCACCAACCCGAAGCGTCAGCGAGGAAATGCCCGTTTTGCCTCGCTGACGCTTCGGGTTGGTGTCAAATCGCCGACGACCAACACAACTTTGGGACACTACCCCGCCGTCAGGCGCGAACTAGCTTGCCGGGCCGCCGCTCTTTACAATACGCGATTCGCTCGATTCTTATCCTTCAGTCCGGGCTTAAGCCCTTGGGGAGTACGGCGTTGATTCGGTCTCATACGTGCGGTGACCTGCGATTGGACGATGCCGGCGGGCAAGCCACCCTCTGCGGTTGGGTCGATTCGTACCGCGACCATGGCGGCGGGCTGCTGTTCGTCGATCTGCGCGACCGCTACGGCAAGACGCAGGTGGTGTTTAACCCCGAGTCGGGGCCGCAGGTGCAAGAGCTGGCCAAGACGCTGCGTAGCGAGTTTGTCATCGCCGTCACCGGCACGGTCGCCCGGCGGCCCGAAGGCACCGCCAACCCCGACCTGCCCACCGGCGACATCGAATTGCGAGCAAACCGCCTGGAGGTGCTCAACGCATGCACCACGCCGCCTTTCCAGCCCGGCGCCATGGAATTGCCGGGCGAAGACTTGCGGCTGAAATATCGCTATCTCGATCTGCGCCGGCCCGACATGCAGCGGACGCTCGTACTGCGGCACCGCATGATCAAGGCCATGCGCGACTATTTTGACGAACACGCCTTTCTCGAAGTCGAGACGCCGATGCTCGGCCGCAGCACGCCGGAAGGCGCCCGCGACTACCTGGTGCCCAGCCGCGTACACCCCGGCTCGTTCTACGCGCTGCCGCAATCGCCGCAACTCTATAAGCAGATTCTCATGGTGGCCGGCTACGACCGCTATGTGCAGGTGGCCCGCTGCTTCCGCGACGAAGATTTGCGAGCCGACCGCCAGCCGGAATTCACCCAGCTCGACCTGGAAATGTCGTTCGTCAATGCCGACGACGTGATGGGCATCATCGACGGGCTGGTGGCCCGCCTCGCCAAGCAGATTCTGGGCATCGACGTCGCTCTGCCGCTGCCGCGCATGACCTACGACGAGGCGATGGAGCGCTACGGCCACGACGCGCCCGACCTGCGTTTCGGCATGGAGCTGATCGACGTAACCGACCTGGCCCGCGAGGCCGAGTTCCGCGTGTTCCGCGAAGCGGCCGAAGCGGGGCTGCGCGTGCGCGGCATTAACGCCCGGCAGGCCGCCGCGCCTTTGGCATTCAAGCCGCGCACGCGCAAGCCCGACTCGGCCGCTTCGCGGAACACGCGGAACTCGGCCTCGCGCGCCAAATCGGTCACGTCGACCAGTTCCAGGCCGAATCGCAAGTCGGGCGCGTCGTGGCC
>DASVHB010000198.1:0-13147 GCA_036379195.1 Pirellulales bacterium | reverse complement strand
GACGCCATCGAAAGCGGCATCGTCAAAATCCCGCGCCTGCCGGTGATGGACACCACCGGCCGCCCGGACCCAGCCTATTTCCGACTCTGGGAAACCATCAAAGGCCGGATGCAGCCGATCGAGTTCCTGCCGGGCAAGGCGCGCCGGCCCAAGCCCGAAATCGTCTATCGCGAGGCCGAAGCGGCGTTGCAGCAAATCGCCGCGCAGTGGAAGGAGCGTTTTGAGTATCACGCAGCCGCGTCGCCGGGCAAGGAGCGCGTGCCGCCGGTGCTGATCGTCGTTTGCGACAACACCGAGATCGCCGAAGTCTTCTATCGCAAGATCAGCGGCGAGACCGAGCAGGAGGTGGTCACCGCTGAGGAGGTGGCCGACGTGTTGGAAGACGGCGGCGATGACGCGCCCAGCCGGGCGAGGCAGCGGGGCAAGCGAACGCAAACCGTCTACGGCCGCGGCAGCGTGTTTCCGGAGTATCTCTCGAATACGCATAGCGAAAAGCGGACGATTCGCATCGACGTGAAACTGCTGGCCGAGGCCGAGAGCGAAGACCCCGCCAAGACCAAACAGCGGTTCGCCGAGGAGCTGCGCCGCGTGGTGGCGACCGTGGGCAAAGTGGGCCAGCCGGGCGAGCACATCCGCTGCGTGGTCTCGGTGTCCATGCTCACCGAAGGCTGGGACGCAAACAACGTGACGCACATCCTGGGCGTGCGGGCGTTCGGCAGCCAGTTGCTGTGCGAGCAGGTGGTGGGGCGCGGTTTGCGCCGCATGGATTACACGCCCGATCCCGCGACGGGATTGCTGACAGAAGAATACGTCGATGTCTACGGCATTCCGTTCTCGGTAATTCCGTTCAAGGGGCGGCCGGTGTCGCGGTCGGAACCCGACGATCGGCCGAAGCACCATGTGCGCGCATTGCCCGAGCGAGCGCGGTTCGAGATGCGCTTTCCGGTGGTCGAGGGCTTTGCCTTCGCCCTGCGGCAAAACCTGATCCGTTGCGACATCGAGGCGATGGAGCCGCTGGTGATCGAGCCGAACCGCGAGCCGACGGCCACCTTTTCTCGCCGACGGTCGGCTACCAGGAAGGCAGTCCCTCGCAGTCAAATCCGTTTGGCTTCGTGGAGCAAAACCGCGAGGCTTACTACCAGCAAATGCACTTGCAGGCCATCAAGTTTCAGGTAGCGCGGCTGGTGATCGAGCGATTGATGGCCGCCGCGCAGTCGGGCGATGGCAAGGCCCAGCGGGTGTCGCGGCATCAGCTTTTCCCGCAGGTCTATCGGTTTGTCGACGAATACGTCGATGGCAAGGTTGATTTTCAGGCCGCGCACCCGTGCGAGCTAGGCTTGCAAAAGTACATCGAGCGAATCGTCGAGCGGCTCAGCGACGGCATCGTGCCCGACGATCGCGAAGGCGAACCGCCGTTGCTGCCGGTGCTGAACCGCTACAAGTCAATCGGCACGACGGCCGAGGTCGATTTCAAAACGGCCCGCGCCTGCCGGGGCACGCAAAAGAGCCATATCGACCAAGTGGTGCTTGATACGCAGACGTGGGAAGCGACGGCGGAGTTTCGACTCGAAAGCAGCCGTGCTGTGGAGTATTATGCGCGAAACGATCATCTGGGCTTCGTGATTCCCTACGAATATCAGGGAGTCGATCACGGCTATGAACCCGATTTTCTGGTGCGGCTGACCAACGGCGTGACCGTCGTGCTGGAAATCAAAGGATTCACCGACGACAAAACACGAGCGAAGCACAGCGCCGCGCGGCGCTGGGTGACGGCGGTCAATCATTGGGGCCAGTTAGGGAAGTGGGCGTTCCACGTCAGCGGGAATCCCTTGCTGCTCGAACGCGAGCTGCAGCGCCTGGCCCGCGGTGAAGCTGCGAGTGTGGCGGACGACACCGAAGAAGACCGAATGATCTTGAGGAGCTGAGCTCACGTCGGCGTAGTTGTACTTGACATCGCTGCCGACCGCGACGAACAATGGTCGCAACGAAAGTGCCCTATGAAAAAGCTCATCGCCATCCATCGCGACGCCGACGCCCATTGGGTGGGCAACGGCTTTCCGGTCCGCACGATCTTTTCTTATCAAACGCTCGGGCAGTGCATCAGCCCGTTTTTGATGCTGGATTACGCCGGCCCCGCCGAGTTTCCGCCGTCGGATCAGCCACGCGGCGTGGGCGAACATCCGCACCGCGGCTTCGAGACGGTGACCATCGTCTATCAGGGCGAGTTGGAACACCGCGATTCGGCCGGCAACCACGGCAAGATCGGCCCTGGCGACGTGCAATGGATGACCGCCGCCTCGGGCGTGGTTCACGAAGAGTGGCACGAGCAGGCATTCGCCCGGCGGGGTGGCATGTTCGAGGTGGTGCAGCTTTGGGTCAACCTGCCGGCCAGATTCAAGATGTCGCCGCCCGGTTACCAGGAGATCGTCAAGGCGCAAATCCCGGTCGTCGCGTTCGATGGCGGAACGGCGCGGGTGATCGCCGGCGAATTCCAGGGCGCCCACGGCCCGGCCAAGACCTTCACCCCAGTCACCGTGCTTGATCTGCGGCTCGAAGCAAAGGCCCGGATGGATCTTGCCATGCCCGACGGTTACACCACGCTCGTCCTCGTGCTGAAAGGCAGCGCGGCGATGAACGGCGGCGAGTCCGCTGGCGAGGCGGACCTGGCCGTCTTCGACCGCACGGGCCAGCAGTTCGCGATTGAGGCGCGTGAAGACTCCACGCTGTTGATTCTGAGCGGCGAGCCGATCGACGAGCCGGTTGCCAGCTACGGGCCGTTCGTGATGAACACCGAGGACGAAATCCGCCAGGCGATTCAGGATTATCGAAGCGGCCGGATGGGGCGCATCAGTCCGTGAAAGATGGCCGCGTATGCTTTTACTTCTGCCCCTTTCGCCTTGCCATGCGCTGCTTTGCTTTGGCCTCGCCCGCCTTCAATGCTTTGTCGAGTTTGTCGATGGTGGCCACACTCGCCGAATGCTTGCCTTGCTCAATTCGATTCAGCGTCTCGGGCCGCACGCCGGCGCGACGGGCCAACTCGACTTGCGACCAACCCAGCGCCCGCCGCGAACGGAGAAGATCGCGGGCCAGCAAGGCGCGCATCGTGTCGAGGGCCGGATAATTGCCCCGCTCGTTCGCCGGCGGCAGCTCTGGTTCGGGCGGTTCGCCCGTCAGGCGCACGAAATCGGCTTCCGGCAAGACGACAAACCGCTCGCCGCCTAACGTCAACGTTTGAATGCTGGTGGGGTCGATCAGGCTCATTCGTTACTCATCATAAAACCCGTCGCGGTGGCCGATCTTTTCCACGGTCAGCAGCCAATCGCTTTCGTCGGACAATCGCTCAACTTGGAACTGAATGCGGTAATCGCCGGTGCGTGCGCGATAGCGACCCGCCAAGTTGCCCGATAGCGGCTTGATGCCGCTCACTTCGGGCCATTCTTGCAACCGCTCGACCAACTGTTCCACTCGCCGCTTGATCGTCTTGGGCAAGTCGCCGAATTGCTTCCGCGCTTCGGGCGTCAGGTCGATCGTGGCCATACACGAGTATCAGCGGGCCTTGATGCGCGTGTCAAGCTCCGCAGCGTGGCTCCCCAGGCTTCTTGACGACAAGAGGTGGGCGCCCCACGGCATGCGGCCGACTTGGTGGACTGAACGAATTAGCATACCGCTCACGGCGGCGGGGCCGGGAACCAGGGCGCGCGGAGCACGTTGAGCTGCGCTAACAGTTCGTAGTTGAAGGGCTTCGGCGAGCCGACCGGCACCACCACGCCAAAGCTGAGCGTCGTGCGGCGGTTGAAGATCAAGGTGGCGCCCGAGGTAATGTTCACCTGGTTTGCGTATTGCAACTGGCCCACGATGCTCTGAAAGCCAGTGAACTGCGAAAAGGCCGGAGTGGGACTCACCGTGTGAAAACGGTTGCCCAGCGGCGTATTGACGTGCGCTTCGACCGTGGGCACAAAGCCGGTCAGACCACGCGGCACGTCGCGCCGCAGATAATAGCCCAGCCCCAGGTCGTTGTACCAGAAGGTGGCGTCGTGTACCGAAAAGGGGGCGTCGATCGATGAAAAACCTTGCAGAAAAAAGCCGTTGAACGCTTCGCCGAACGAGCGATAAAAGCCCACCCACGGTTGAATGCTGCCTTTGTGCTTGACGCCGTTGACGGTATAGAGCGGCGTGACGCCGCCCAGGCCGCTAGGCCCGGTGGGCGTGACGATGGCCAACCCGCCCGAGAGCACGTTGCCTTGCTGGGGCTGAAAGATGACCGCCCGTTTGAGAATGATCGTAAAGTCGCCGATGTCTCCGCGCGTGCCCGATCCGCGACCAAAGGTGCCGACCTGACCGCTGGGCGCGAACGGATCGAGTTGATGTCCAGGATCGACGGTGTAATAAGGCAGCCGGAAGCCGATCGACGAGCGCATGTCGGCGGTGGCCCGTTCGAAGCCGAGCATTTCGCGGGTGATGGCGGTGCGATCGCCCACGTGGTTGAAGTAATCGGTGGTGACGAACCAACGGTTGCGCGGCCAGGGGCTTTCGTTATCGGCAATTTTGAACGTGCGGAAGGCGAACGGCGCGGCGAGCTGCCCGTTGCCATACGGCACGGTGACTTGCTGGAAGCGCGGGGGCACGGGCTCGCCGGTCGGCGGCGTGGGCACGGGCACCAAAAACCCGCCTGAAAGCTGCAATGGCCCGGTGAAGGCGCCGCCGGTGAGGAAATCGCCCATCATGAACGGGCCGACGCTCTGCGGGCCGCGCGCGCCGCCGAGCGTGCCAGCCAAACCGCCGAAGTCGCCGGTGCCGGGTTGCTGCATGGCGGCGCGCTCGGTCGGTCCTTCCTCAGTGCCTGGCGTGGGCGGTGGAGTCTGGCGCCGGGGCGTCTGGGGCCGCGTTTGGCGGGGCGTCGAGGGCGCGGCGCGCGGCTGACGATTGGGCCGCGGCTGACCACGGCGACTCGAAGGCGGCGCGGTCCGGCGCGGGGCCTGACTTACCGATTGGCCCCAGGCGGAGCCGCCGGCGCAGCATGCCAGCAGGCAGGCAATCAGCGCCAGTCGTCGATAGACTCCGTTCATGACCGCTCATCAATGCTCGGTGAATATGCTTTCTACTCGGCCAAGCGATTAGAGCGGTCTTAATTATTATCGCGCGCCTGCCTTGCTTCCCTGAAGCACCGGTTTTTCTGCGTTGACTTTGCCGGTCAGGCGGAGCGAAACGAGCGAAAGCAGTTCGTCGGGCGCGGCGGTGGGGTTTTGGCGGCCTTCGGTAAGCTGGGGCACTTGGCGCTTCACATAGGCAATCAGCTCGTCGAGGCCGACGGCGCCGTCGCCCGACGTATCGGCGTCGCCCTCCAGCCCTTCGAGCAACGTCTTGGTAAACGCGCCGTGCTGCCAGGCAGGTTTCTCTTCCGACCGCTCGTTGCCGGCGGAGGCCGCCACCGTCAGCACCACGTCTTCCTGCAAGGCGCGGATGGCGGCTTTCAGGTCGCGGGTGCGCAGCGGCTGGATGGCGCCGCTATGGCAAGTGTCGAGAAAGGCCAGCTTGCGGCAGGGCACGTCGGCCAGCAGCTCGAAATCGCGCCACGAAATCGAGCCGGAGTAGACCCCGCGCAGCACGTCGTCTGCCGAGAGGTCGTAGCTGGCAAAGTAGTATTGCTGCTGCTCAGGATCGACCAGCCCGTGCCCCGCCATGAAGATCAAAAACAGATCGTCCGGTTGGGCGTCGTCTTTCAACTGCTGGCTCATTTCGGCGAAGGTGGTTTTCCATCGCTCGCGGGTCACCTGGTCGTTGGTTTGTAGCTTCGTGGCGGCGAGTTCGTAGAGTCCGGGCGCTTTGGCACGCAGCAGATCGACGATCGAGCGCGCGTCGGCCACGGCGTATCGCAACGGCTGAATGGCCGGGTCGCGATACTGATCGACGCCGACGGCCAGCAAATAAAGCCGCGGCGGCCGAGCGGCCCGCTCGGCTTTCGGTCGCTCGACGAACACGCTGCCCAGGGCGACCGTGTTGGCCTTGGTGCCTGCCACAATCTGAATCATCACGCGCTGTTCCGCCGGCAGACCGGCTCGCCACTCATAAAGCAACTGCGTTCGCCCTTCAACTTCGCGCTCTTCGACCAACCGCCTGTCGGCCGCCACCACGCCGTTGGCAAACGCTTTGGCCTGCGCCAGCTCGCCTTGCACGGGCAGATCGATCAATGCTCGGACGGTTGCCGCGTTTTTATCGACCGAGTCGCCCATGCGCGGCGTCATAATGCTGATGCGCGGCGTGGCTTCAATCTGCTGGGCCACGACCAGATCGGGCCGATCGGGCGGTTGAAGCCGCGCTTGCAACAGCGCGGCGTTCAAGCTGCCGGCGGCGAGCAGCCGCTCCATCACGTCGGGCCGCTCCAGGTTTTTGCGGAACTGATCGGCCCGGAAAAAGTCGGGCGCCGCCAACAGGCCGCGATTCACCTGCCAACCGAACAGCGTGTGACCGTTGGCCGACGCGTCGTAATATCCCTCGGGGGTCCAATAGGCCCACTCATCCTGATCGCTTACAAAAAGCTGTGCCAGCGGTTGCCAGGCGGGCAGCAGTTGAAACGGCGTGCGATCTTCGCCGTCGCGGTTGAACCCGAACAGCACCTGCGTCTGCCAGGAAATGCTGCGCAGGCTGTTCAAAATGGCATCAGGCTGTTCTTGCCGCGTCTCGCCCGTGCGATCGTCGAACCAGGCGATGCTCCGCAGCCGGTCACCCTCGCGCACGCCTTTGAAAAACAGCGGTCCGGCGGGATCGAGCTTGGTGACGATCAATTGCTCGCCTTGCGCGGCGAATTCGGCCCCCCAGCGGCCTGGCGGCTCACGGCCCTGCGAATCATTCGACAGGCTCCAGACTCGGATGGCGCCATCCGCCGATCCCGACGCCAGGTAACGGCCGTCGCGCGACACGCCCAGCGACGTCACAAAATCGGCGTGGCCGCGGAACCGCCGCAAAATGGGGCAGGCGCCTTGATCCACGAGCCGGCAAAGATAGATGTCGTTGTTCACGTCGGTGCCCACCGCCACCGCGCGGGGCTGGCCGCCTTCGCCCGGCAACCAGCAGTAGCAGCGGATCGCTTCGTCGGCGATCAGCACGTAGCCGCGCGGCTGATTGGCCCGATAAAGCTGTAGCTTGCCGTCGGCCTGCCGCTGCGCGGCCCAATCGCCTCGCGCCCAGCTGACGGGCAGCCAGTCGCCAGCGTCGGCGTCGCCCACCAGCGCCAGCGATTGCGCGTCGAAACTGCGCTCGATGGCGCCGTATTGGTTGAAGCCGCCCGGCCGATAGGTGTTGCCGAAGCCGATGCGATATGCCGGCTCGTCGCGCGCGAACGCCACTTTCACCACGCGCCGCGCCGCGCCGTGCAAGGCCGGTTGGGTGGCTGACAGATCAAGCGGGCCGACAAACACAGCGTGCTCCGATTCGCCGGTGTAGGCCACTTGCCGGCCGTCGCCGCTCACGGCGCAGGCTCGCACATGATCGGTCAGTTTCTGGCTGGTTCGCAACCGTGCCGCGGCCACGTCCCACACTTGCAGCTCACTCTGATCGTTGTTCGACGCGGTGCCGGCGACGAGCGTCTTGCCGTCGGCGCTGAAGGCCAGCGCTCGCACCAACTGCCGCTGAGGCAAGGCGGTGGCACGAGCCTGCGGCGCCATTTCCCATAACCACAGATTGCCCTTCAGATCGGCCGAGGCCAGGCGGCGGCCATCGGCGCTGCCGGCCAGCGCGGCGACCATGCCGCCGTGCAAGGCGGGCAGAAGCTCCGCCTGGGTGACATCGTTGAGCGACACTTGCTTTAGCCGCCACCGCGGCAGCCCATCGGCGCCGATATCTTGGAATTGCGGCAACACGACGTGCGAATTGCCGAGCACCGCCAGCGAGCGCAGTTGCGGCTGGGCGGCGATCTGCGCGGCCTGCGCCGGATGCGAGGTTCGATCGTCGTCGGCCAGCGCGGTTGAATTCCAGTCGCCGCGCCGCCATAGCAAGCCGCGCCCCGCGTAGTCGAGCGACGCCAGCCATTGGCCATCGGCCGAAAACGCCAACGAGCTGATGCTCTGGCGATGACCGCGCAGCACTTTCACCAGGTCGCCCTGCACGGGATCGACCAGCCAAATCTCGCCGAGTTCGTTCGATGCGCCATAGCCGCCCATCGCCAGCAGTCCGTCGCTGGGCGCCACCGCCAAAGCGTAGATCGCCCCGCGCGGGCCACGGTTGACCGGCCAGCGAAGGCCGCGTTCCAACAGCCGCGTGCGGCGCAGATCGCGCACCGCCGCCGCGGTATTCCAGACATTGACCACCTTGTCTAGCCCGGCGGAATACAGCCGCTTTGAGTCGGGCGAAAACGCCAGGGCATAGACCGCCGCCGTATGGCCGTGGGCGTTGATCGTGAGCCAGGGTCGCCGTTCTTCTTCGGCCCGCACGCGCAGCAAATCGCGCTGGATCGTCCCCTCCGCGGGCGCATCTTGCGCGGCGGCGCGCGCGGCGAGCAACGTGACCATCGCGGCCCCGCCCACCAGTAGCCCGGCAGAATTCAATTTAATCTCCCTCTCGAAGCGGCCATTCAGGAATAAAGTATGGAACGCGGCACGTCAACAATCAAACGCTCGCCACGTCGCCGCGCCGCCGCCGACCAAGCCGCCACCAGGCTTAAACCCGATTACCGGTGTCCAGAAGTCAGATTCGGTGGTCCTGGCCCGGGTTCCACTAGGCTGGCTCAAAGTAGCTGAGCTCGGCGCTAAAACTTAGCTTGGCGCCTCACCTGATCTTCAGCGCGCGGCAGGTCTCTTCGTAGCTCGATTCCAAGTCGAGCGAGATGGCACTGGTTTCCGTGAGCCAGATAGGCAGAGTCGGCAGAGACTGGCCGATGACCAGCGGATGATACCAATTATCCATCAGGCGGCGGCGATCTTCGTAACGCATGCGAAGCGTCGCGGCGTACATCGGCGGCGGTTCGCTGCCCAAGGCGGGATCGACGCTGTTTACAAAGTTCATCAACTCCGCATATAGATTGAAACCAAACGTGCTCACGACATCAACGATCGACACACAGATGTTGTTCTTAAGCAGCGTGGCCGCTTTGGCAACGAAGGTTGCGCGGTTTTCGGGACGATCTTTATTGGAGGGACTGACGATTTCGATGGCCGCCACCAGATGGCGGTTACGCCGGCTGTCGTAGATGCGGACTTCGTAGACATCCTGATTCGGCAGTTGCGGCTCCAATGTCAGCGTCGGCTTCGGCGGCGCATACGTCGCCATAGCAATCCCGCCGTTGGCGAAATGGAGATCATCGGCTGCCGCCAAGGGCCTTCGGTAAGTGCCGATATCGACTTCATAGAGGGTACCGAGATGCACGCCGGGAGCTGCGAAATAAGGCTCCGGAAGAATTTCGACGAGCTGCTGGACGATCGTCATCGGCCAGCCGCCGTGAAGTTCGTCCCAGGAATGAATATCGTCCAACGGTGAGCGAAAGTGATCACGTAGCGGCATAGGATCCTCCGATTAGGATTCTATTGTAGCATGATCGAACCGTTGCGGCTGGCAATCGCCGCGGCCGATGGTGTCCTAATAGTGTGGTGCTGCTATGCAACATGACACTAACCCGAAGCGTCAGCGAGGCAGAGTCGCCGCTTTTCCTCGCTGACGCTTCGGGTTAGTGTGGGCCAACGTCTGATCGGTGACGGGCAAATCTGGCAAATGCCTCGGTGGCTGGGGCAGAGCCTAAGCGATGCCCCGGCAGAACCGCTTCCGGGGCATCGGCAAGCCTCTGCCCCAGCCACCAGCGGTGAGGTGGCGCACAATAGCACTGAGCGACTGATTAGTGGGTTGTGTACTCCTCGATCGCCGCTCCGCGCTGGTCAATGATACGGACGCAAAACTCGCCTCGCGGCAGAAACAAGGTTGGCGCTGGCTCGTCCGCGGTGTACTCCATTTGGTCGACAGGCAGCGCTTCGGCGCCCATCTCCTTCTTGTAAAACGCTTGCGCCAAATAAGATTCGCCGCTGGTCGGTCGAGCGTCGCACCTGACGGCATGCGGCGAGCGCCGCCCGCCCAGGGCTAACCACGTCGGCCGGCCGTTCTCGTAGCGGCTGCGCGGATGAATCACCATCAGGTCATACACGTCCGACAACGTGAACCACTCGCTGGTCGCCCGGTGCCGCAGCACGACTGCTTGATCGCTCACGATTCCTTGTTCGATGGCCGCGCGATAAATGCGGCTGTCACGGCCGGACAGGCTCCGCTCGGTCATGCTGGTCTGATCAATGCTCAGCGGCTCGATTCCGGTGAGCTCCCGAAAAGCCACCGCCATGAACCGAATTTCACCTTTCTTGCCGTTCATTTCCCAGGTGTCAGGCTTTTTGCTGATGTGCGCGTAGCCCGCATGAACGAGAATTTTGGCGCGCGGATCTTTCCGCAGAATGCGCTCGTAAAGATTCTTCGCCTGGCCATGCTCGCGGGCGTTCTGCGCCTCGATCAGATGTTCATCGGCAAACGGGTCTTCGTCGACAACGGGTTGCGGCATGCCCGGCTCGTGCTCATACGGCACGACCTGGTAGCCCAGGCGCAACGCCGTGCGCACCAGATCGGCATAGATGGGCTCGCACGTGTAGAAGCCCGTGTTGATCGTCGGGTAGCCACGCTTTTGAAGCTCCGGGTCCTTGGCGGTAAGCGTCTCGGCCGCGAAATATCGAAAGCCCTTTTGGTACAGCGATTCGAGAAGTTGCAGCGTGAACGCTCGGTGCAGCGGCACGTGATGGGCCTCATTGATCATGATCACCTGATGCCGATCGGCGAGTTCAACAATGGTATCGACGGCGTTCAAAGGCTGGTAGTCGGCAAACGTCGGCGGCGGGGTCGTCCCCGTCCCGCCGCTGCTGGAACCAACGCGTGCGTCGAACGACTCGTATGCTCTTTGGCATCGCCCGACGAAGGAATACTCCGTTGCGATCATCTGCTGCAGAACATTCCGCCAATTGCGATCGTCTTGGAACCGGTCGAGTTCGCCACGCAAGAGACGAAGACGAGCCAGATAGGTGTTGTTGGCGCCTCGTTTTTCGAGGGCGGCCAGATCGGGCAGCTTGAGTTTCTGCTGGTCTTTGGGCGGTGAGTCCGCGGGGGAATCGGGCGGCTCAAACGCCTGGGCCAAAGCAGAAAAAACCCAGCCAAGAACCAAGGCGGCGCCCACCAGCGTCGATCGAGTCATTGCAGCTACTCCTTTCAATTACGGCGTCGGAACAGCACGGAATCCGTTCCCTACAGACGATAAGCGGCGTACTACCTATTTGCTGACGGAATCCCTCAGAGCCGGCCAGCCGGGGCATCGCCAAGGCTCTGCCCCAGCCACCAGCCACTCAACCACCAGCCACTCAACCACCAACCTCAGTCGCTCGCCGCGGCGCCGCCGCGACGCCGATCGGCCACTGCGTAAACTTTGCGCGTCCGTGGATCAACCCCAATCGAATTGGCCGAACCTTGGCGATGCGGCTTGTCGTCGATCGCGTGACCTCTGCCGCGCAGGTCTTTCACCAGGTCGGCGTAGGCGGCTTGCGTCGCCCCCTCGGATTGCACCACGTCCGGGAACCAGCCGTGATGCAGCCGCGGGGCATCGACCGCCGACTGGAGATCCATGCCGTATTCCAAAACGTTCACCAATAAACCAACGACGGTGCTGATGATGGTCCGCCCGCCGGGGCTGCCGGTGATGAGCACCACGCGGCCGTCGCGCAGCACCAGCGTGGGCGATTGCGAGCTAAGCATGCGCTTGCCGGGAGCGATGGTATTGGCGGGCGTGCCGATCTGCCCGCGACGGTTGGTGACGCCGGGCTGCCAATTGAAATCGGTCATTTCGTTGTTCAGCAAGAAGCCCGCTCCGCGCACCACCACCCGCGAGCCATAGCTGTGCTCGAGCGTATAGGTGTTGGCCACCGCCATGCCCTGCGCGTCGATCACGCTGAAGTGCGTGGTCTCGGTTCCCTCGGGCCGCAGTTCGATTTCCGGCGCCAGCCGCTCGCTGGGTGTCGCGCGCTGCGGATCGATGCCCTTAGCCAGGCGCTCGGCGTACTCCTTGGTAAGGAACCGCTGAGGAATCTCGACAAAATCGGGATCGCCCAGCCAGCGCGCCCGATCGCAGAACGCGCGCCGCAAGGCTTCGATGAGCAGGTGTACCGTGCGGCCCGACCAGCGATCGTGGCGGCGAAGATCAAATCGCTCCAGCAGGTTGAGCGCTTCGATCGTGGCGATTCCGCCGGAACTGGGCGGCGGCGCACCGAGGATTTCAAATTCACGATAGCTTCCGCGCACCGGCTTACGGAGCTTTGCCTGATAACTCGCCAGGTCGGCTCGCGTGATCAATCCGCCGCCGCGCTGCATCTCGGCGACGATCTGCTCGGCGATCGGCCCGTCGTAGAATGCCGCCACGCCGCGCTCGGCGAGTTGCTGCAACGTGCCGGCCAGCTCGGGCTGAGTCAGCCGATCGTCGGGCAGCCAATCGCCGCCCTGTTTGCCGAACACGCGGCGCAGCTCGGCAAAGTCTGGCGATGAAGCCAATAATTGATTCAAGTTGGCGGCCAGTCGCGGGCCGACTGCAAAACCCTCTGCGGCCAACCGCACCGCCGGCTCGACAAGGGTTTTCCGCGGCAATTTGCCGAAGCGCTGATGGGCCAGTTCCAGCCCGCGCGGCGTACCGGGCACGCCCACCACTTTGTGACCCAAACGGCTTTCGCCCGGCGAAAACATGGTGGCGCTGGCCTTGGCCGGGGCGGTCTCTCGATAATCAATGCACACTGGCTCCCCATCGTCGCCGGGGCGAATCAACATAAAGCCGCCGCCACCGAGATTGCCGGCTTCGGGAAGCGTGACCGCCAGCGCCAGCGCGGTGGCCACCGCGGCGTCGACCGCGTTGCCACCGCGCCTGAGAATCTCCGCGCCAGCCTCAGAAGCCGGCGCCGAGTCGGAGACGACCCAGCCTTTTGGTTCGGCTTGCTGTGCCCCGTCGGTCGCGTTCGTCGGTCGCGAGAAGCAAAGGCCGCCCAGCGACGACGCAGTGACGCCGCGTACAAACTGCCGACGAGAGAGAGGGGTGATATTAAGCATGAATGACAACTTTTGGATTAGACATAGGGTGGGCCGAGCGCAGCGAGTCCTA
>DASVHB010000197.1:0-3383 GCA_036379195.1 Pirellulales bacterium | reverse complement strand
CGGCATTCGAGCGGCGAACCGCGCCTGCCGGTCAGTGGGTGAGCCAAAATGGGCGGGCATCGACCAAAGCGGCCCGTTTCCAGGCAGCGCACCATTTTTGGGCGATCGTCGTTTCTGCTTACTGCGCAAGACGTTTAGAGTGCCGCACTCGTCGGGTCCGAAGATTTTTTCGGCCCACTGCGGCGTTTTGGGCATGGACGCTGCATTACTCCCTATCGAACGCTGAGGCGTGTGCCTCGGCAAAGTGGTAACAAGAGAAGAGGAGGTGCATCGTGGCACGCACGGAGAAAAAGTTTGAAATCGACCAGTTGGAAGAACGCATTGCCCCCAGCACGCTGGGCCTCAGTGGCATCAGCGCGGGCGTCAACGCCAATGACACCGTGTCTCTGAATCTGCCGTTGCTGGGCAACGTTTCGCTCGGCGTATCGGGCAACGACAGCGTCAACGTCTCGCCGATCGGCGTCAACCTGCCCATGTAGGTAAGGTGGCTGACCGTGCATTCGATTGCAATGGGGAAGAGGTCGATTTCGGCCTCTTCTCCATTTTTTATGCGCTCGCCGGTTTCTTCGCGTCTGGCTGAGGTGGTTGCACGGCGCGGCGCACACGCAGGAAGATGGCAACGGCGCCGATGATCGCCAGAACGGTTTTGCCTTGCTCGGCGCGGGTCCGGCCCAAGAGCGAACCCACGTCGAACGGCGTAGTTTCGATATCTGCCGGAGACGACGAGAGACTGTCATTCACCGGCGGCAGTGAGGCAATCTCGGTCGGCCGCGAGGTCGACGGGCGCATGGCCAGAGAGCCGCCAGCTTGCGAGTTCGGGCGCGGCATCGTACCAAGGGCCTCCTCGCCAGGCTGGGGCGCCAAGTGCGTCACCATTTGTCCCTCGGGCGATCGCTGCTCGGGAACCACCGATGCCAAAAACTCGCGTACGCGCCCGCAATAAGCGCCTAACGTCAGGCCATCGCCTTCGCCAAACAGCACCCCGGCCAACTCGCCACGATCGTTGAAGATCGGGCCGCCCGAATCGCCTTGGCGCGCAGACGCCGCCAACTCGACCATCTCTTCAGGATAGCCAACTTTGGGCGCCAGGTACTGGGTGCAGCGACCGCCCGTCTGCCGGTAGGTGCCTTGACCATATCCGGCAATCGAAAGCCAGTCGCCGGGTCGCGGCGCAGTCGTCGCCAACGCGATCGGCTCAACCTGCGGACGCCAGATGACCAGCGCCGCCAGGTCCCACTCGCGGTCGAACTTGACGATTTGTGCTTGCGATTGAAAGTAATCGGCGAAGAGCACTGTCGGCGGACCGGCGGCATCGCTCACGACGTGCCAGTTGGTGATGACCAGGCCATATCGGCCGTTCACGTCGACCAAGGCGCCGGAGCCGTAAGAGGTGGCGTCGCGCTCCGGCACAATCAGCCGCACTACGGCTGGATGCGGCCGCGTGATTTCGGCCGAGGCGCGGCGTGCAGGTGTCCGGCTCGATATCGAGCCCATCGGAGCACTGCGCAGCGGCGAGCCCACGCCGATCGCGCGAAACGAGTCGGCGCGCAACGGCACAAGCCCAATCGGCAAGCTCGCCGCCAGCATGATGCCAGCGATGACAGAGCGCTTCAAACGCGCATATCCTCGAGGTTACTTAGCGGTTCGACGGCGTCGGGCTTCGCTTTGGAGGATTTTTTGTAACAGTTCCTTGCGGAGCCGCTCCAGTTCCGCCTGACGCTTCGTCGGAGTATTCGGCACTGCCATTTCCCATCGCCTTTCGCTTCGCGAAAGCGAGCGACTGCCAACCTCTTTCGCGGAGCCAAGGTCGCTCAATTCGTAATGTCGGCAAGGCACCAAGCAGCCCATGAGAAATGGGCCGCGAGACTGCATAAATTGCCCAGATTGCCATCCCTTGGACCAAGATTGAAACCCCCGGCGGCGAACAACGGTATATCGAATAGTGGCGAGTGCTGGGTGATGAGTGGCGAGGGGTAGGATGGGCGTCGCCCACCACGCATTCCGATGGCGGGCAACGCCTATCCTACACACTCACCACTCACCACTCACCAACCACCAACCACATGCCTAATTCGCTACCCTTGCTCCTCGGCCTGCTTCTGATCTGCCCAGCAATCGCCGGCGCGCAGGTCGTCGTTCAGCGTGAGCGGACCGATGTGCCGGTGGTCACGCGGCTGTTGCCTGCTGCGTTGACGCGAGGACAATCGGCCGAGGTTGTCTTGACCGGCGAACGCCTGGACGGAATCGAGCGAATCGAAGGCGCTCCGGGCGTGCGGTTGGCCGAGGTCCTTGCCGTTGAAGAGAAGCAAGCGCGCGTGCGCCTCGAAGTTGCTCCTGATGCGGCGCCGGGCTTTCATGCTTGTTGCTTTCTGGCCAAGGCCGGCCTCTCGAACCCTAAAATCGTTCGCATCGACGCCTGGCCCCAATTGGTCGAGCAAGAAGACAACAACCAGCCCCCCGAGGCCACTCGGGTGACGCCGCCGGTCGGCGTCAACGGCGTGTTGACCGCGGCCGACTACGACTACTTTCGCTTCGACGTTGAGGCAGGTCGGCAACTGGTGTTCGACGTCGAGGCACAGCGGCTCGGTTCGCCGTTGCGGCCGATGCTTACGTTGTTCGACGCCACAGGCCGCGAACTACACTCACAGATCACACCACCCCGCGACCTCGCGCCCGACAACCGCCTGACCTACACCTTTCGCTCTTCTGGCACGTATCTTTTGCGGCTGTGCGATCTTACCTTCGCCGGCGCCGAGTTCGGCGTTTATCACCTGCGAATCGGCCCAATCGCCTATGCGACCAATATGTTTCCGCTCGGCGGGCAACGTGGCGGTAAAGTGGCCGTCACGTTTTCCGGCGGCACGCTTGCACAACCGCTGGTTCACGAAGTCGATCTGACGGGCGACGTGCCCTGGCGCAAAACGCGATTGGCGCCGAGTCTCGGCGATGACATTCTGCAAGCGCCCGCCTGGTTCGCGGTCGGAGATCTGCCGGAAGTGTTCGAACAAGAACCAAACGACGACTCGAGCCAAGCCAAAAGCACCGCTTGGCCGGTGGTGGTCAACGGTCAAATCGCACAGCCGGGTGATGGTGATACGTTTCGCGTTTCGGCGGCTGCCGGCGTCAAGCTGACGTTGAAAGTTGCCGCTCAGAGTTTGGGCAGTCCGCTCGACGCCGTATTGACCGTCTACGATGCCACGGGCAAGGAATTGCTCTCGCTCGACGATCCACCACCCACACCGCGCGATCCCCCGCTGGTGCGGTCGGTGGCTCCGCCGGTGGTCGACGATCCGGTGGCCGAGTTTCTCACTCCCGCCCACGGAGACTACCTGGTTCGCATCGAGGACCGCTTTGGCTGCGGCGGCCCGCAATACGCGTATCGC
>DASVHB010000196.1:0-7788 GCA_036379195.1 Pirellulales bacterium | reverse complement strand
CTAAGCGATGCCCCGGCTGATCCGCTTCCGGGGCATCGGCAAGCCTCTGCCCCGGCCACCAGCGGTTCCGTGAAGGGCGGCGCGACGTCGTCCCGCCCCTTTCGGCCGAACGCATCGCAGCGGAGGGACGACGTCGATTGGCAGTTCACGGAACGGCACGGAGTCCGTTCCCCACAGACGTCGAACGTAGGAACTACCGGTTTGGCTCGTCAAAACCCATTAGGGAACGACGGTCGTGGCGTTCCCTACAAACATGATTTTAGAAACGCATACAGCACGTCGCTGGCTTTGGTCAGCTCGTCGAGCGACAGCCATTCGTCGGCGGTGTGGGCCTGGCTGATCGAGCCGGGACCGAACACCACCGTGGGCACGCCGGTCGGCGAAATCCGCGAGGCATTGGTTCCATAGGAGACGCCGATTTTTTCACCGCGCCCCAACACCTGCCGGGTCACGTCCACCAGGCGGTCGGCCAGCGGGCCGTTGTCGCGGTCGGCCAGCGCCGTGCCTTTGAGGTAAGGTGGCTCGTGCTCCACCGCGCGATCGTCGCCCGTATGCTGCCGCACAAACTCCACCGCGCGCTGATAAGCGTCCATCGCTTCTTCGCCGGGAAGCAAGCGGCGGTCGATCTCGATGGTGCAAACGTCGGGCACGGTGTTCACGCTTAGCCCGCCTTGAATGAGGCCCACGCTCAGCGTCGCCCGGCCGCAAAGGCGGTGCTCGGGCACGGCCTGGCCCACCTGCGACGCAAACGCTTCCAGAGCCGCCAGCACGCGGGCCATTTTGTAGACGGCGTTGTCGCCGCGCTCGGGCTGCGAGCTATGGGCCGCCCGGCCATGCGTGCGGCAGCGCCACCGCACCGCGCCTTTGTGCGCGACGACGACTTGCAGATCGGTCGGTTCGGCCACGATGGCGGCGTCGGGCCGGCGGGGGACAAAGCCATTAGCCCCTGCCGCCCACAGCTTGTGCAGTTCGCTGGCGCCGCTATAGCCATATTCTTCGTTGACCGTGCAAGCCATGATGACCGTGGGGCGCCGCGCGGGCCGTTCTTCGGCCAGCCGCGTCAGCGCGCCGAGCATGGCGGTCATGCCACCTTTGATGTCGCAGGCCCCGCGGCCATACAGCCGCCCGTCGCACACTTGCGGCTTCCACGGCTCGATGGTCATGCCGTCGACCGGCACGGTGTCTTGATGCGCTTCGAGCATGATCAGTTGCCCGCCGTCGCCGGGCGAGGGATCGCCATCGAGCCGAGCGATGATGTTCTCTCGCCGCGGCTCGACGGGCTGTCGCTGCCAGGGCAGCTTCAGACGCTCGAAGAACCGCTGCAAATAATCGGTAACGCGCTCTTCGTAGAATTCTGGGCCATCGAGCGGCCGCCCCATTGGATTCACACTGGGAATGGCCACCAGGTCGCTAAGCGTTTGGACAAGATCGAGTGGCACGGCGGGCGGGGGTCGGAGGCCAGAAGTCGGAGATCAGGCATCGAGTGCGACCGATGATAGCCGAATGCGGCCTGATCGTGCTAGTGCGTGGGAGTTGCTGGGGTGGCTGGTGGCTGGTGGCTGGTGGCTGGGGGCTGGGGGCTGGGGCAGAGCCGAGGCGATGCCCCGGTGGACTGCGCGCCAGAGCCGCGCGAAGCCGGTAGGTCAGCCGAGCACAGTAATTATACGATTGGTCGTGGGACGGTCTTTGAGGGAGATAGGGGGATGACGAGAGAGATGGGGAGATGTGGGAATGATTGCATGTCGTTGCTGTGGCCGGGCGACTGACGGCGGCAGCCGAAGTGATTGGCCGGCTGCTATGGCAGATCGCGCCGGAACCGCAACTGCACGGATTTTTGATCGACGATGAGCTTCGATTTCAGGTCGAAGCCTTCCTCGCCGTTGGAAAGCTCGAACGGCCCATCCCCATACGGATCGGGAAACTGGCCCAGCGCACCCACACCGCCCGAAGCGATCGCCAGAGCCGCTCGAAGCATGGCCAATTTGGCTTGAGATTCCACTTCCCGGTTACGCAGGCGTTTGACCTGCGTATCCCGCAGCCAATATGCGGTCAAAGGTCCGGATGCTTCAGCCTCATTCATGATCGATTCATAGGCGGCGTCAAATTGGTCGGCCGGCAGTTCGAGCAGTTCCGCGGCGAGATCGTACATCCGCTCGCCGTCGGCGATCCGACCGAGCACCTCTTCCTGCGTGCCGCTGAGCAATTCATCAAGAAGCTCGCTATCCGACTTGTCGAACCAACCGTACAAAACCGCTGGCTTGACCGCTTCGATTCCGTTTCGTGGGATTTCTCTTCGCAGCCATCCAAGCGATGTCTCCTTCATTATTCCGATTGTGGGCGCCGCTTGGACGGCGGGCGGCAATGTCTCTAATCGCTTGGAAAGCCGCATCAACGATGGACGATCAAAACGATCGAAGTTGTCAGCGGCCACTTGGACGGCGCTGGTTTGCAACTGGAGTTGTGCGAGCAACCCCGGCATGGCGCCGTCGATCGCCAGATGCCGCCCAAGCGTCAGAGCATCGGCCAAATCTTCGGAGGCAACATCGGATTGGCGTTTCGATAACAAATACCTGGCTCGGAGAACGAAAACTCCGGCCACCGGACGCATGTTTTGGACGTGAGGCAATAACGTCCACGGGCCGCCGCTCCAATCGACTTGCCAGTCGCAGTGCGGCATTGCCGCCCCGCGGTGCAGCTCTCGCAGATACCTGCCGCACCAACCGATCACACGCCCAGTTTCGTCGTCCATCGCGGCTTCCATCGGTTTGAAAAGGATATCGCGGTCCGCAGCACTCCAGGGAGTCGTGTGAAACTCAAAGCACATCGGCCAATAGCAGAGCGCGGCATTGGGCTTCGCTGGTTCTTCCGCCGCTTGCGCGATCGCGGTCCACGACAATACGACCAGCAGATTCACCAGGATTTTTGGACGCGTCATAGGTTACTCCGCGTGGCAGTTCGAGAAGAGATGGACCTGCGCAATCTCGCTTCGTGGGAGCCGGGTTTCCATGACGTACGCTACGAATCTGCCCTGCGAAAGACATGATTCTTTCGCGAGAGCGAAAGACGACATTACGCCAGTAATTCGCCGATCACTTCTCCTTCGACCAGCGGCAGCGGTCGGCCGAGACGATCGTGGACCAATTGGTGATGGTCGATGCCCAGCAGGTGATACATGGTGGCGAGCAGGTCCTTGGGGCTGACGGGCCGATCGGCCACGTCGCCGCCGTGCTTGTCGGTGGCCCCAAGCACAAAGCCGCGCTTCACGCCGGCGCCGGCCAGCAGCGTCGAATAGGCACGCGACCAATGATCGCGCCCGCCGCCGTTGACGCTGCTTAGCTGCGGCGTGCGGCCGTGCTCGCTGGTGCAGACCACAAGCACGTCGTCGAGCAGCCCGCGGCGGTCGAGATCGGTGATCAGACCATACCAGCCCTGATCGAAGCCCGGACAAAGCTCCTCGCGCATGCGCGGATAATGGTTCCAGTGAGTGTCCCAGCCGCTGCCGGCCAGGCCGAACTCATCCCAGAAAAGCGAGACCACGCGCCCGCCCGCCTCGACCAGCCGCCGCGCAGCCAGGCAGCCGATGCCGAACAGCGTGTCGCCATACAACGATCGCGTGGCGGGGTCTTCCAACCGCACATCGAGCGCCTCGCGCAACTGGCTCGACTGCAACAGATCGTAGGTCATCTGCCGATAGCGATCGAGCTGGCGGCCGCTGGCCGTTTGATTCAAATCGGCGCGGGCCTGGTCGAGCTGCGCCGCCAGCGAACGCCGGCGGCTGAGCCGGTCGAGTGTCAGCTCGTCGGGCAGCGTCGTGGCCGAAGGCACCACAAAGTGGCTCGCCGGCGTGACGCCCATGTACGGATCGTTGCCGGTGTACGTCTTCCCGGCCAGCGTCTTGGCGAGCGATTTGGTGGCGTCGCCGATAAAGTCGGTCCACACCGGGTTGTATTCGCCGCCCAGAAACGCGGCATACGGTCCGGCCCGAGGCACTTCGCCGGTGCGGCGGGTGCTGAAATGCCAAGGCAAGGCGATATTGCCCGGCACCGTTCGTCGCGGCGCCGGCGAGTCGCCCGCGGCGCGGTGCGCGTCCACATAGTCGACCACCGAGCCAAAAAACGGCCAGTGCCGCGGATCGTTGGGGCTTAGTTCCATCGGCACGTCGATGGCCGGCACGCCCGTCAGCGCGAACGCCACGCCGTGCAACGGATAAGGATGCGTCATCGAGCGGACCACGGTTGTGCGGTCCATCACCTGCGCCAGCTTGGGCAGCAGCTCGCAGACATCCAGCCCCGGCACATTCGAGGGAATGTGCTTCAGCTCGCCGCGGATTTCGACGGGAGCATTGGGCTTGGGATCGACGGTCTCCAGTTGGCTGGGCGAGCCGTACAGATGCACCAGAATAATGCTCTTGGCGTTGCCGAAATTGGCGGCTTGGCTGGCACCAGACTCACGGGCGTCGGCCTGCAGCCGCAGCACGTCGGCCAGGCCCAGGCCGGTTAGCCCCAGTCCGCCGACGCGCAGCCAATCGCGGCGACTCATGCCCCCGCAAAGCGTGCGCTGGCTGCCAAGAATCCTGAGCATGGCTACACTGGTAAAGCGTGACGCCCCAAACATCGACACCGGTTGATATGTTACCAAGTATCGGCGGCAAAAGCCACCCAGCCAAACAGGAGGTGGTGTCTTGACAGCGAGATGGTGGCGGCGGAGCGGTGGCGGGAGCAGAGGCTTGCCGATGCCCCGGCCGATTGGGTACCGGGGCATCGCTTAGGCTCTGCCCCAGCCACCAAATGCGGAGTGGCAGGGGCAACACAACTTTAAGACGCTACCAAACAGGAAAAACTGACGATGTTTCGCGTGATGCTCGCCGTCGTTGCGATCGCAGCTATGATCGCCCCCGCGCGGGCCAAAGATCAGCAACCGAACGTCATCGTAGTCTTGGCCGACGATCTCGGACCGGGCGACCTGTCGTGCTACGGCGGCAAGACCCCCACGCCCCAGATCGATCGCATGGCGCACGAGGGCGTGCGGTTCACTCGCTACTACGCCGCCGCGCCGATTTGCTCGCCCTCGCGATGCGGCCTGATCACCGGGCAATTCCCCGCCCGCTGGCAAATCACCAGTTACCTGCAAACCCGCGCCGGCAACCATGCCTGCCAACAGGCCGATTTTCTCGACCCGCAAGCTCCCTCGCTGCCGCGAGCGTTGAAAGCAGCGGGATATCGCACGGCCCACATCGGCAAGTGGCACCTTGGCGGCGGTCGCGACGTGGTCGATCCGCCCAAGTTTGCCGCTTATGGTTACGACGTTGGCTTCGGCACCTGGGAAAGCCCCGAGCCGCATGCCGACCTGACCGCCCGCGACTGGATCTGGTCGGCCGACGACAAAGTGAAGCGCTGGCAGCGCACCGGCTGGATGGTCGACCGCGCCATCGACTTTCTGCGCCAGCAACACGACTCGCCCTGCTTCATCAACCTCTGGCTCGACGATCCGCACACGCCGTGGGTGCCGACGGCAGACGACCAGCGCGTGGGCAAAGACGGGCGGGCCGCCGGCAAAGGAAACAATCGCCAGCGGCTGGCCAAGGTGCTGGTGGAAATCGATCGGCAAGTCGGCCGGTTGCTGGCGGCCGTCGGCGGCGAATCGCCCCGTCCGACGCTCGTGCTGTTTCTTTCCGATAACGGCCCGCTGCCGGCATTCGACCACACGCGCACCACCGGACTGCGCGGCAGCAAGCTGAGTCTCTATGAAGGCGGCATCCGTCTGCCCTGCATCGCTTGGGGGCCGGGCCTCGTGCCCGCCGGCGTCACGAATGAGACCACCGTGCTGGCGGCCGTCGATCTCCTGCCGACGCTGTGCAAGCTGTGCGACGCCGACCTGCCGCGAGGCTACACGGGCGACGGCGAAGACCTCAGCGCGGCGCTGCGAGGCCAGACGCCGCGGCGAACGAGGCCGCTGTTTTGGGAGTATGGCCGCGTCGACAGCGCGTTTGCTTATCCCCAGGCCGCCGATCGCAGCCCGAACGTGGCCGTGCTCGACGGCGATTGGAAGCTGCTGGTCAATGCCGACGGAACCGGCGCGGAACTTTACCAAGTATCAGTCGATCCGAATGAGTCAAACAACATCGCCGCGGCAGAGCCGGCCACGGCGCAGCGGCTGGCAAAGCTGGCCGCCGATTGGCGCAAATCGTTGCCTTAAGAAAAGATGCCTTATCCTCACGTCATTCGCTTACGAGGCCCGTGGCAATACACTCCGCTGGCCGCTTGCGGCGATCGGCGCTTGCCGCCGCCCGGCCGCATCGAGCTGCCGGCCGACTGGGGAGCGACGTTGGGCGACGACTTTCGCGGGCGCGTGCGATACGAACGAAGTTTTAACTCGCCTACCAATCTCGATCCGCACGAGCGTGTTTGGCTGGTGATCGACGGCGCCGACCCCCGCGCCGATGTCTACCTGAATCGGCAGTCATTGGGAACCGTCGAGGGGTACGCTCTTTCCGCCGAGTGGGACATCAGCGAGCGGATCGGGCCGCGGAATACGCTGTCGCTGGAGATTGAACAGCTCGACGGGGGCAGCCAAAAACAACCCTTCAGCCCGACTCAGCCGGGGCATCGCCAAGGCTCTGCCCCAGCCACTGGGGGCGCGTTGCATTCCGCATTCCGCACTCCGCACTCCGCACTCGACGAAGGCTCTGCCCCAGCCACTGTGGGGCAATCGAAAATCCAAAATCGAAAATCCAAAATCTCGCCGCCACGGCCCGGCAGAGTGAACTTGCCCGGTGGGCCAGTCGGGCAGGTACGCTTGGAAATCCGCTCAACCGCTTTTATCGAGGACTTGTCACTGTGGATCTCGGTCGAGGAAAGCGGCACCGTGCTGCATTGCTGTGGCAGAATCCGAGGAGACAGCGATGCCGGCCCGCTGTACCTGGTGGTTGGCGCGCTGGAGCGAGAACTCCTGTACGAGAACGTTGCCATCGGCGAACCCTTTGAGCACACCGCCGAAGCCGGCGACATGCCGGTGTGGGCGCCAGGTAAGGCGGGTCGTCTGACGACTGTCGAAATCAAACTCCTTTCAGGCGGCGAAGCCGTTTGGCAGCGGCAGCTCGACACGGCGGCGATTGCGACGGCATCCCAATGTACCGAGAAGCCAGCGCCGGATGTGAGCTTTGTTTCGGGCGATCTGGTACAGCAAGTTGACAAACTCCTGCAGCAAGTTGACGTGCGGCGTCCATGCGTCGTAATGCACCAAACCCTACCGGAGCCGCTGTACGCGGCGTTTGATCGCGCGGGCGTTGCGGTGTTGCAAACCATGCCGCTGGAATGGTCCTCCGCGGTTTGCCTTCGGCTCGCACATCACCCCTCCGTCAGCGCTTGGTGTCTGCCGCCGGACTCGCCGCAACGGCCCGTGGCGCCCTCCGCGCCGTTCTTGGGTCGGCCGTGGGCTTTCGCGTAATGACCCGCGACCGGGGTCTCCTCGAGGACTGAAATGCGGTAGTGTCCTAAAGTTGTGTTGCTCGCCCACACTAACCCGAAGCGCAAGCGAGGCCGTGGGCTGATTCTGCCTCGCTTGCGCTTCGGGTTAGTGGATTCGCCCTTGCCCGCGGCAGCGGCTATAATCGCCTGAGGACCATCTTATGCCGCTGCGCGACCATTTCCACCCGCCGGTATCGAAACGCTCGTCGTGGGAAGGGTTTCACGGCGGCTGGCCGATGCAAATCGTTCGTGAGCTCGCCCCGAGATTACCGGAAGGCTTCGTCGCCGAACCGCGCGTGCATCTGGGCAGTTATTACGAGAT
>DASVHB010000195.1:0-2972 GCA_036379195.1 Pirellulales bacterium | reverse complement strand
TAATCGCCTGGCCGGTCTGGGGATGCAACCCGGCGCTGGCCAGTGCTCGTGCCTGCGAGAACCACGTATACGTCGTCAGCAGCACCTATGAAGACGTCTCTCGCAATTGGATGCTGACGGCGATTTACGGCCACGATGGCCAACCGCTCGCCCAGGCCGAACAGTGGGGCACGATCATCGTCGCCGAAGTGGATCTCGATCAACGATTGCAATGGCCGAGCTTGGGCGACTTCAAGGCTGAGCTACCGAGACATCGCCCGGAGCGATAGATCACTTTGGTTTTTTCTTGATAGCCTTCGGTTGGTCGCCGGTGGGTAGCGCGGGTTCAACACCGGCGGAGGAATCGTCGTCGCCGCCCGACGAGATCAACTTCAGGCTGGCCACCGTGCCGACCTCCTCGGTGAATTTCTGGCCCATGAAAGGCACGTTGAGCTGCACCGAATGCTCGACATCGAGTTGCGTGATCTTGCCGGCCGAGGTGTCGAAATAAATCGTGCCCGACGATTCCTGCTCGCCGATCTCCATCGACTTGTCGGCATCGGGCAAAGTGACTTCGACGTCGGGCGAGATTTTGGCCAGCGTGCGGCCGCCGCGGCTTTCGACGCCGTCGAAACGGTAGGTGGTCTTCACCGCTTGTCGCCCGAACACTGGCAGCTTGATTTCTTGCGACTGGGTCCAGGTTTGGCCGGGCGCCACCGCTTTTTCGGGCAGCTCTAAGCCGGCCGACTTGATCATCTGCTTGAAAAAGGCTTCGTTGAGCATGCCCGCCATCGCGCCCAGCGCCGGCGCGCTTTTGAGCTTGTCGGCCATACCTGGGGGAAGTTGCACCTCGTCGATTTTGCCCTGCGGGCTGATGACCAGGCTGCCGGTCTTGCCAATGGTGGCCTCGAAAATGGGTTTCATGCGCTTGGCCAGTTCACTTTCGGCGTCGTCGTTTTGCGAATCGGCTTCCATTGCCGGTTGGGCGCCCGCCTTGACGTTCATCCGCACCCGATCGAGCGTGTAGTTGATGGTCGCCGTGCCGTCTTCATCCACCGACTCGACCTGCCAGTCCATATCGAGTGTCGCGGTGGTGCTCAGCGCCGACACCGCGGTGGTCATGTCCTGCACCATCAGGTATTGCAGTCGCTGTCCCTTGGCGAATTTCCAGCGCAGCAGCGTCGGCTTGTCCGCGGCAGGCTTTGCCGAGTTTTTGGACGGCGCCTGCTTCGATTGCGCTTGGACGACGGCTGCCAGCGGGCCGGCAATCAGGCAGCACATCATCAGCCTTGACGCGACTGCTTTCGATACAAGAGACATGGGTACATCCTTTTTTTAAATCGTTCGAGAGGTTCTCTGAACCGGGCCGCGCCTGGTGTGCGCCGGCGCCTTTATGATTGCATCTTCCACCATCGGTGGCTAGCTGCCGGCCGAAGCGATCGCGGCCATGCGGTATTCTACGTTGCGAAGCCTACCTGGCAGCCGACGTTACTGACAGCGGTGATGATGATGTCGGCTGAGGCCACTTCTGCCGAATTGCCCAGTTGTGCCGCTAGTGTCTCGGCGGCCGATTGCGACGAACAAAGCGCGTAGACCGTCGGACCCCACGAAGATTGTCCCACCCCGCGAACGCCCTCGCGGCGGCAGCGATCGACCAATCGTTCGATCGCGGGGCTGGCGTACACGCCGCCCTGCCGGGCCGCAAAGCATTCGCCCGCCATCCGCCCGTAGCGATAAACGCTTTCGCCGAACCGCTCGAAATCACCGAGCACCGCGGCGGGCAGCAGCTCGGTAAGCAGCTCGCGGCAAAGCGCGGCGGTGGTCGCCTGGGGAACAGGTGGCAACTGATCGAAGGCCCGCTGCTCGGCCTCGCCCGACAGGCCCATTTCGTCGCCCGGAATCAGCAGCACAAACCGCCAGGCTTCGGGCAGTTCGAGGCGGCAAATCAGCGGCGCCAGCTCGTCGGGCGTCAGCTTGCCCGACTCGACCAGCAATCCGCCGGCAATCGCCCCGTGAGCACCAATGGCCGACCGCTTGCCGCGGCCGACAGCGCGGGCCAGGCCGGCGGCGGTTTGTCGCGGGGCCTTAAAAAAGCTCGCCAATCCCAAACCTAGCGCCATGCCCAACTGAGTGCCGCTGCCCAGGCCCGAGTGCTGGGGCGGGGCGGCGTCGATCGAGATGCGGCAGCGCGGCTCGCGCGGCCACCAGGGGGTGTTGCGCGCCAGGCGGTCGACAAATGCGCTTACGCGCTCGGCTAGCGGTCCTTCGATCGCCAACTGTTCGGCCGGACGAATGGTCAGCCGCAACTGCGGTTGCGCGATCATCACGCCCGCCCCGCCGAACTGCCTGGCGCCCGGCTGCCCGAACGAAAGCATGCCAAAATGCAATCGGCTGGGGGCGGCAACCTGGACAACTTGCGGCAATGTCATGCTGCCAGCATAGCGACCCCGGCGGCGTTTGTTGACTTGGCCGGTGGGTTTTTTATCATTAAAGGAACCGGGCAGCGAAACCGTCTATCTCACGAGGCAAGTCCCATGACGCGGGTCGTTTCTGATCGCCGCGGCGCCATGCGCGCCGTCCATTCACTGTTCTTTGGTGGCGTCTGGCTGAGCTGCTTCGGCTGGCTGATGGCGACCGGCGTGCTGCGGGCCGCCGAAAAGAACGACTCATCCAAAAACGACCCGTCGCCCGGCGAGTTGAGCAAAGAGCTGTCGTCGAGCGCCGTCTCCGACGCCGACGTGATCGCGTTTATCAACGAACAGATTCACAAAGGCTGGAAAGACGCCGAAGTCTCGCCGTCGCCCGAAGCCAGCGATAATGAATGGTGCCGCCGCGTCTATCTCGACATCCTCGGCCGGATTCCCTCGGTGTCCGAGGTGCAAAGTTTCTTGAAAGAGAAGAGCAAGAACCGCAAAGCCGAGTTGGTCGATCGGCTGCTCGATTCCGATGAGTATGTTGAAGAATATGCCCGCAACTGGACGACCATCTGGACC
>DASVHB010000194.1:0-10983 GCA_036379195.1 Pirellulales bacterium | reverse complement strand
GATGCCCCGAGCATGATGCGCGAAAGAAGGGTTTCTCCATACCCTTGCGCCGTTGCTTACCCCTCCATGCCGGCTTAAGCTAGGTGCGCGGTAACCCAGAAAATCACAGGAGATCCAGCGATGAAAAACGCCGCTGTCTCGGAGTTGAAACGCTTGCTGGCTCGCGCTTGTCTGGCGGCACTGGTGCTATTGGCCGCCTCGCCGGGATCACGGCTGGTCGCCGCGCCGGACGCTCCCCCGACAAAGCCGAACGTGCTGTTCATCGCCATCGACGACCTGAACCACTGGGTCGGCCACCTGAAGCGCAATCCGCAAACCCGCACTCCTCATATCGACCGGCTGGCCGCCCGGGGAGTCGCCTTCACACGCGCCAATTGCGCGGCGCCGGTTTGCAATCCGTCACGGGCAGCGTTGATGTCGGGGCTGAGACCGAGCACCAGCGGCGTATATGACAACGGCCAGGACTGGAAGCGCGTCATTGGCAAAGAGCTGACGTTGACCACGCAATTCTTAGAGGCCGGCTACGACGTATTCGGCGCCGGCAAGATTTATCATGCCAGCGCCCACCGGCCGCGTGAATGGACCGACTACTTCACGCCGGGCGGCGGTGGCCTGAGACGGCATCCCGCCGCGGCCGATGAGGGGGTCGGCGGCATCAAGTTCTATCCGCTGGCCAATGACGACGAAGACATGCCCGACTACAAGACCGTCAGCTACGGTCTGGAGAAACTCAAGGCGCCGGCCGGCAAGCCGTTCTTTTTGGCAATCGGCCTGGTCAAGCCGCACATGCCGTTCAGTGTACCGAAAAAATACTTCGACCAATTCCCGCTGGAGTCGATCGACTTGCCTCCCTATCGCGAAGACGATCTTGACGACGTTCCCGCGTCGGGCGTGAAAATGGCCAAGCCCCAGGGCGATCATGCGAAAATGATGGCCTCGGGGCGGTGGAAAGAAGCCGTGCGAGCGTATCTGGCGACCATCGCTTTCTGCGACGCGATGGTGGGCCGACTGCTCGACGGCCTCGAACAGTCGCCGCACCGCGACAACACCATCATCGTGCTCTGGGGAGATCACGGCTGGCATTTGGGCGAGAAGCAACACTGGCGCAAGTTCGCGCTGTGGGAAGAATCGGCCCGCGCACCGATGATCTGGGTGGCCCCGGGAGTGACCATGCCGGGCGGCGTTTGCCGGCGGCCCGTCGATTTTATGTCGATCTATCCCACCTTGTGCGATCTGGCCGGCGTCGCGGTTCCGCAGCACGTGGAAGGGGTCAGCCTGCGCCCGTTGCTGTCCGACCCGCAGGCGGCCTGGGAACGCCCGGCCCTGACCACGTTTCACCGCGGCAACCACAGCTTGCGCAGCGAGCGGTGGCGTTACATCCGCTATGCCGACGGTGGAGAAGAACTATACGACCACGAGACCGACGAGTATGAGTGGACCAACGTCGCCGGTGAGGCATCGCATGCCTCGGTCAAAGCGGAGCTGGCGCAGTGGCTGCCCAAGGTCGATCAAGCCGAGCTTCCCCGCAACCCTCCAGCCGCCAAGGCGGCGCGAAAGCGCAAACGCGAGACTGGCGCTCACTGATGATTGGTAAAACCCTCGATTGTCGGGCCCCGACATGCGGCAACCGTAAATAGCTGCCGGCGCGGTGAAGCAGCGAGTTATAACGCACTTCGCCTAGCCTTTTGCTGGCGCGGAGCATTGCCGATGCCCGGTCAGGCGAGCGGCAAGTGTGGCCGCGAGTCGCCGGCCCGAGCCCTCACGTCGCGTTAGGAGCGTTAAGATTTACGGCTTCTCAAACGGTTCGATGTGGGGTCCACAGCCGCCTCAATCTTATCTACGATTTCATTGATTCCGCGCTCGACTTGGTGGCCCCAGAATCGCAGGACCGTCCAACCTTCGCGGCGAAGACTCCGAAAATTATCCCTGTCACGTCGCCGATTTCTCTCGATCTTTTGGCGCCAATAGGGCTGGAGCTTCGTCTTCCATGCAGGAAATCGCCATCCGTGCCAGAAGTCACCATCGACGAATACAACAACCCTCGCCTTTACAAATACGAAGTCTGGTTTGCCGGGCAGTGACGAAACGCAGCGCCGAAATCGCAGGCCGCGCTTATGCAGCGCAGAGCCGACTATTCGTTCAATCGACGTGTCTCGCCCCTTGACGGCTTGCATGGTTCGCCGGCGCTGCTCGGGTGACAGGTTATCAGCCATGCGCGTCGGCGGCGGCGATTGAGGCGACGTCGAAGAGAGGCGACAAGATTTGTCTGTCTATCCATCGAATTGCCGGAACGCAGACGGCATCTGCGAAACCCCAAAGTTGCTGGATATTTGTTCCAACAAGCGGAAAATCTGGGACACCTTGAAGCCGTGCATATTCGCGGGGGCTCATCCATCGCATCCGCAAGCGACCGTCGTCGGCAACGATGACGATCTGTTTAGCGCTGCCGCCTCGAGGGGTTCGAAGACACCCGGCGAGCCCATCGAAACGAACTTCCGCGCGCAATTTCGCGTGTCGAACCCTTCGGAAAATGGTACCAATCCACCGGCCGCCGGAAGCGACAAGCACATTGACTTTACTACGATGCGTATCACTCATCATTTCGCAATGCCGTTGCACCTCGCGTTCATCCCACCAATCTTGTGCGGCATCGACGTCGATCACATCCGCCAGTTCAACACATCGGCGCGGGGGGGCGGGGATTGGCAAGGTGATCCAGCCGGTCGGCAGCTCAAGGCGGCATTTGAAATTCACGACGCTTGGCGGTCGAAGCACGCCGACCTTTTCCGGCGGCCAGAAGAACCCCGCAGACGTGGCCTCTTGCGGCACGTATTCAGCTTGCACGCCAATTACAAAGACTCGCTGCCGGCTCTGCGGCGTAAAATGAGCGGCGTCGAGCACAAACGCGTCGAGCCAATAGCCAAGATTTGCGAGGCATTGCACCGCCGTCGCAAAATCCTGTCCCTTCCGTGAGGTAAGAAAGCCCGTGACGTTTTCTAACATGACAAGCGACGGGCGGCGCTCGCGCAGCGCCTCAAGGACCGCCGCGAACCCGAAGAACGTGGATGAGTGATTTCCAGCGAGACCGCGGTAGTGCCCCGCGAGGCTTAAGTCCACACAAGGAAACGATGCTGTCATCAGGGACGGTTTGCCGGGAATTCGAGCAATGACGGATTCGGTTTTCCAAACGTCCCCTAGATCAAAATGGCTCTCCCTGCCGAATCGCGCTTGGTAGGCGTCCATCTTTTTTCGATCGATGTCATTAGCATAGACGCAATGCCAACCGGACGGCTCAAGGCCTTCGCGTACCAGTCCGATCCCCGCGAAGAATTCGCAAAAGGTTTTGCGCGGGTCTCGCCCTGATGCGGCGCGCGCAGAAGCGGCTTTCGCTTCGCTAGTCGCCAGACCTCCATTCCCGGCAGTGGGCGTCACGATAGGCCTCCGTCGCCGAACAAATTTCGCGGGATTTCCACGAGCATCGATTTATCAATTTCCACGGCGTCCACGCGCGCGTTATAGGCCTCGATAAGTGCGCGTAGTCCACGGACAAGACGATTTTGCGAAAAGTTCGCCAGCTCGTCCACGTTCTGGCCGACGAATGATTCGATTGACTCGACTGCAATCCGACCCGGTGCCGCTAGATTCGCATTTTGGCGCGCCCCCTCGAGCACCGAATCGGGAACCAACAGGAATACGCGTAATCCGTCGTCCAAGTTCCGCTTGCACTTTTCGAAATGGCCGGGCGTCGGTGCAACAGTGACGTGAAAGATGGTGTCCGCCACGACGAAATCGCCTGGCTGCCCGGATGGATCATCCGCAGCAGAGTATGACTCGTTTCTAATGTCGACGCTCGGAAACCGGAGTTGAAGCTTTGCACCGACGAGGTATTGGGCGACAGGTCCACGCTTGCCGGTTTCATCCGCTATCGCTAGCAACTCGGACATGAACTGCCGGGTGGTTTTCGCGCGATCGAAAACAGGCTTGAGGCGCTCGCGGCTGTGAAACTCTCTAACTCGTTGGACGAGTATTCCCTGTAGATAGGAGAGGACTTCCGCGCGCTCCGTACCGGAGAGTTCCGCCAAATCTGCTGCCGCCATCGCCTGAAGCAGCGATTGCGCGACAGCGGGCGTACCGCGATTTGTCCGACCGCCCTCGCCTACGAATCTGCGCGTCTCGCCGAATGCAGCCAAAATGGCCTTCACTGCGACACCCGACGCACCCTGGATTTGGGCTCCGCCCGGCGCGAGGTGCGATTCGAGGCTGAGGTCAAAACTCGTTTTGAGCCGCTCGAGCAACACTAGGCCTATTGCGATCGATCCTTTTGCTGGAGCACTTCCAGTAGCCCGCGGGCGCGGAAGCGAATCATACCACTTCTGGAATTCTGTCATGGCTTTGTCATTGATTGCCATGTCGTGGCAAGGCTCGCGCGATAACTTCTTGCATTCCGCTGATCGCGGAATAAAGTAAGGGTGGTTTGACATTCTCGCCCGAATGGGTAGCGACTGCAAGTGCCAAGAAATTCTGAGCGGCAGAGTATCGCCAGGGAACCGTTTGGCGCGGTCTCGCGGGCCCGCAATAGGTCTCTCAACCGGAAATTTGACAGTGGATACCGGATCAGCCGAAGGCCATGAGGATCCAAAACCATAGCCATCCGAAGATGCCTCTCTCCCGCCGCGACTAGCCTCGGCAGATTGGCTACAATCGAACTCGCGAGCAACCACCTGGCAGATCCGCCGGCTTCGCCGATGAGCACTTTCACGGCCCCAATCCTTCCGCGCTACGATCGGCGCACCTGGCTGGTGGGCGTTGCCGTGGGGCTGGCGGCGGCGACGCCGGTGGTCGCGGCGCTGTATTGGTTCCTGCGGCCCGCGGCGCTGGTGCTCGATTGGCCGCTCGAAGAGCGCGGCGCCAGTGCCCTCAAGATCGACGGCCGCACCGAGACGCTGCCGCCAGACAACCCCGCTCACGTCCGGCTCAGAACAGGCAGCCACCGCATCGTGCTGCTGCGCCGCGGTTATGAGCCGATCGAATGGAACGTCGAGGCCCACCTCGGAGAGCGAATCAGGCGTCAAGTCGAATGGACTCCGGTCGAAATCGTTGCTCCATTGTCGCCGGCAACGCCATCGCCAGTTGGACCAGTTGGAGAGAGATCGGAAGAATCGAAAGAGTCCGTTCCTTAATCGGTTGGAACAAGTTCGGGAAATGCCTCGGTGGCTGGGGTAGAGCCTAAGCGATGCCCAGGCTGATGCGCTTCCGGGGCATCTACCTGCTTCTCACGGTTTCTCGGTAAGAATCGTATCGCCCTCGAGCAGCCCCTGAGTGATCTCCACCTTGTCGTCGGTGCGCTCGCCGACCGTCACGTCGGCCCGCTGATGTGTGCCGTCGGCGCCGACCCGATACACATAATGCGTTCGCTCGTCAGCGTCGTCGGTAAACAGCGCCGAGGCGGGAACCGTCACGGCGTCGGCCTTGCGGTAGGGCACCAGCGTCAGGTGGCAGGTCATGCCGGGCAGCAGGGCCTTCGCATCGTCGCCCGCTTCGACCGAAAACTTCGCATCAAAATGCCCGTCGGCCGTGGGCACCGCGGCCACGTTCTCGACCTTGGCGGGCAACTTCAGATCAGGAAAGGCCACGCTGACCGCGTAGCCGGCGGTGCCTTTCTTCAGGCGGCGCAGGTCCTTCTCCGCCGCCGAGGCCCGCACAAACATGGGCCGCTCTTTGACGATCGTCATAAAGACGGTGTGCGGCGAGATCGAGCTGCCGCGTAGCAGCTTGCCGCCTGAGGGATCGCTCCATTTGCCATGCTCGCAGTGGCCGTAATAAACAATGCCCGCGGTGGACGCCTTGACCACCATGGCCTCACGATCTTTTTTGAGCTTTTTGAGCCGCTCGGCCGACTGTTGATGGTCGAGCACCGATTTTTCCAGCGTCAGCCGCAGGCGGTCGGGCGAGAGCGGCATTGAGGCCTTGAGATGTGCTAACGTCAACTCTTGCCGCCGGGCGGCTTCTTTGAGCTGCGTCTCTTCGCGCGGCAGCGTCACTTCGAGCGTTTCTTGACTCTGCGCACGGGTGCTTTCGAGGTAGAAATTCGCCTGCTCGACGTCGTTGCGGGCGCGCTTCAGAATGATCTCTTCGGTTTCTTCCGTCAGATCATCGGCCTGGTACATCTTTTCCAACTGCTTGAGCTCTTCGAGCTGATACTCGACGTAATGCTCAGCCGATTTCAGCGCGAATTCGGCGCTGCGCTGCAAAAGCGGGCGTGTCTTTTCCAAAAACCGCTTCAGGTCTTCATCGGCGGTGCGCTTGGCGCGTTCGGCGGCAGCCAGATCGACGGGCAATTCGGCCTCGGCGTCTTTCAGCTCAGCGCGAGCGAGCTGAATCGTCAGCTCCGATAGTTTTTGCAGTGCCTCCAGGTCAGCGATCGAGGTGTCGATCTCTTCTCGATCGAGCGATAGCAGCGTCTGGCCGGCTTCCACGGGCGTGCCGTGGGGCGCCGCCTCGAGCACCGTGAGCTTGGTCCAGACTTCGGCGTCGATGCTCAGCGGCGTCATCTCACGAGCTTCGAAGATGCCGTCGAGCTTCACTTCAATCTTGAGCGGCCCCTTTTTGACCTGATAGGTAGATTTCGTCGAGGCCTTCGCGGCGGCTGGCTCATCGGCGGCAGGCGATGAGGAGGCGGCCGCGGCCGCCATCGAACCGATCAAAAGCGCGCAAAAAATGCATCGTGAAATCATGGCCTTGGTCCTGGTTGCTTTCCTGGGTGCGAATCGGGCTTCGTTGCCATTGTAATTGGGCGACAATTCAGATGGTGAACGGAACAGCCTTTCCATTCTGCTTGATTTCCGCGAATGTGCCAGGCGCGATTCCGCTGGCAAAGCCATCGATGCGCGGCCATTTGCCTATTAGCCACACTGCCTGCTGCCAGAAGAGAAACTTCCCCCAGAACGGCCCGAAATAAATCGCGGTGACGCCACATTTCTTCAGAGCTTTCGCTTCGAGCGTCCGCGTCGTTTGTGACAGATCGCAACTGACGAAGACCGCGTCGCTGCCCGTGAGTTTTTCAAACAGCGCGACATCTTTGATGCTTTCAGCAAAATGTTCTCGCAGCGAAGTCGCCTCGACGTCGATCGCGGCGAGCATGTTCGCAAGTTTGTAAGAGATGCAGTTGTCGAAGAAATATTTCACGCGACCAGCGATTTCTCGAAAGCGACAGCTGCACGGACTGCATGGCAAGAGACGCCGAACCACCGAGCGACACGCTTTTGCTCTTGTCCACCTCCCGCTTGTACCGCATTGTAAAGCGCCCGTGTGGGTACGCCCGACTCGGCGTCGATGGGCTTGCCGAATTTGCGCTCGGGATCTAACACAATCCCGCCTTTGCGTTCCATGGGCCAAAATCGCGTGACCTCTTGCCCATTGCGAAAATCGAGCTTCTGGAAGAAAGGCTTCATGATTTGTTCGAAGACATACTGGCCACGGCGCAGATCTTCTACGATCTGGCGATCAGTCGCCGAGTCAACCAGCGTGGCGAAAATCGTCCGGCCATCGGTGTCGAATCGTTTGACGGCAAACGGATAATCCGTGCCGAATTTTGAGGCCGCGGCCGCCGATGCGCGGCGGATAGTCCGTGGCGCTACGCCTTGCTCTCGAAAGATGCCAATGAAATAGAGCTCCATAAGCTCGATGAAGGTAATCGCCTGCTCGGCAACTGGAAGCCGCTGCGGCACCAATCCTCGATCGGGATCGAGCCAGCGGCGAAGAGTGCTCGGTCGCGTCCGCAATAATCGCGCAGCATCATCAAGGGCGTAAAGCCCAATGCCTAGTGATGCGGAAAATCCATTTTTATTGGTCATAGGTGCGTTCGCGAGCCATTCTACCAAGCAATGTACCGCGCGTCAGCAAGAATTGCTGCCGATCAATCGTCCGCGTTGGGCAAAAACCGCTGAAAACCCTGCTGAAGCCAACGCACATAGAGCGCGCTGAGCAACTGGCGCACGCGCTGGTTTTCGTCGGGAGGCAAGCCGCTCGACCAGGCCTCGAACTCGCGCACCGCCGTGCCCGTGTTCGACGCCAGACCAAGACGTTCGCCCGAGACTGAGTCGTTGGCAAAAACCGGCCAGCTCATCAGGTCGTTCAATTGGTCGTCGAGAAAATCTGCCCGGTCGGCTTCGGGCAGTCGCGCAAAGCGATCGGCCTGAATTACAATCCACACGCCGGCCAGTTCGCGCAGGTTTTTCCGCAGCCGGTCGCGGTGGTCCGGCGCCGCCGCCGCCCATTCGCTCTGCCAGTCGTGCCCTTCGCGCAGGTCTTCGATCAATCGCCGCGCAAGCCGCAGCCGAGTCGCGCGCAGCTCGCGGCTGATGTCGCGCCCGAGTAGCCAGGCGGTAAGTTGTTGGCGGTCGAGTTGACGGGCGGTGGCGGCGCGCGAGGCGAACGCCTGATAGATCGACGCCACGCAGACCCCGGTCAATCCAAGCAAGACCACCAGCGACAGCAGATTTCGGAGTTTCCGCACTGATTGAAGTCTCCGCGGCGTCAAATTTGGATTGACTTTAAGGCGTCTGTGCGTCAGGCTTGCGGTGCATTATAGGGCACGACGCTTACGCTGACTGCCCGGCAGAAAACCCAAGGACGTCTAGGATGGACATCGCTTCCCTGCTGCTTGCCGCCTTGTTGGGCCAGACTCCGGCCCCGCCCGCCTCGAAAGAGGTGAGCGCGCCAGCCTCGAAAGCTCGCCCCGCCACCACCGCCGGATCATCGGGGCCGACTCGATCAGATCAAGCCGCGACCGGCGGCAAGCAGCCGTCGCAGCCATCGGCCGCCGCGCCCGTCCAACCTGCCAATGCCGCGCCCGCGCAGCTCGACGCCATCCATGACGACCAGGCTCTGGAGACCGGGCAGCAAACCCCGGCGCAAAGTCGTACAAAAGCCGCAGACGACCAGGCCAGCGATGGGCTGGCGCCGGTGCAAACCGTCCCGTCGCGGCCCGGCGCCGCCGAAACACTGCTACATTGGCTTACCTCGGAAGACCCGGTGGCCCTCGAGGGGCGGCCGACTCCGTTGGGCGATCTGATTGCCCGGCTGGCCGATCGTGGCCAACAGACCGCGCTGGTACAGACCTATTGGAAACTTTCAGCCGCCTTGGCCGAATATCGGATCGCGGCGGATGAGTCGGCGCGGCTGGGACAGCTTCTGCCGCCCGCCGATACCAGCGGCAAACATCCCACCGATCCCCTGCTCGAGAGCCGCCTGGCATCGGCCGAAGCGCGGCTGCGCGAGGCCGAACTGGTCGTGGTCGGGCTGCAATACACCTTGGGCGAACTGGCTCGGCTGCCCAACACCGACCCGCCGGTGTTGCCCGCCGATCTGCCCCACGTGGGCGCGTATCGCACCTATTTTCAAGAGCGTTACGCGCGGGTGTCGCCGCCGCGCGGTTATCTGATCGATCGCTCGCTGCCGTTGCTGCACCGCTCACTCGAATTGCGAGCGATGGCCGCCGTGGCTGCTGGCGACGCCGCCGACGCCGACCAAGAGGCCTACCACGCCGGCAAGCTCGACGGATTGTCGGTGATGGACAGTCTGTCGGAGCTGACGCGCCAGCGGCGGGCCTTCGCGGCGGCGGTGCGCGACTACAACCTCGACATTGCCGAATATGCCTTCAGCGTGGTGCCGCCCGGCCTGTCGCCCGCCCAACTGGTCGGTGTGTTGATCGGGCCTGCCAAATCAGCCGGCGAGGCATCGGGCGAAAAAGCGGTGGCTCAGGAGCCACCGCCCGTCAAACGCGCCGGCTACGACCAGCCGATCGACTCGGGCCGGGGACAGCCGGGTGCGCCAGCCTTGCTGAAGCAAGGGCCTGCCACGTCGATCGACGGCGTCCGCCCCTTGCAGAGCGGCGGTGTTGGAGTGTCGCCCGCCGGAGGAGCGCGGCGGCAACCGAAGCGCGTGAAAAGCCATGGGCCCGGCTCGACGCGCACGCTGCCATCGGCGCGGACCAACAACCATAGGAAGCATGTCGTCGCCAAGTTTCCGCTCGGCGATGAGGGTGCAGAGCCTTCGGCGGCGCCGGACGCGACTGACACCGGTTTGTATGCGGCCTTCGCATCGCTCGACCCGCCCCAGCGGCTGCGGCAACTGGCAGACACGCTTCAATGGAACCGCTCCAGCGAGCTCGCCGGCGACGGCACCAGCCTGGCCGACGCGCTGGCCGCACCGGGCGATCGCAGGTCGGTAATCGCCGCCTATTGGCGGGCGCGCCAAAGGATTGCCGCCTATCAAATCCGCCATCAGCAGCACGACCAGTTGAACGCGCTGCAGGCCGCGGCTTTGCGCCAGACCAATCAGCCGGGCGCCGCCGAAGCCATGCTCCGTCTGCAAGCCGCGCGGTTGGCCGCCGAGGCCGGATCGGTGGAAACCCAAGTCGCGATTCTGGCATCGCAATTCGATTTGGCCGTCGCCATGCGTCGACCTTTGCAAGGCCAATGGCCTTTACCCACTACTCCGCCGCACGCCGGCCACTTTCGCCTGAAGCTCGATACTCAGCCCGCCACCGTCGTGCAATCGCCGGCGGTGCGTCGCCTGGTGCGCGACATTCCCACGCTGTACGAGGCCTTGCTGCGGCGGGCCGAGGCGGTCGTCTTGGCCGATGCGGCACGCGCCGAAATCAGCTCGCGCTGCGATGCGGGCGAAGCTTTGCTCGACCCGGCGATCGACGTCACCGCCCACGCCGCGGAGGAAGCCCTCAGCCTGCTGGCTGACCAAGCTGACTATAATGTGCAGTTTGCCGAGTATGTCTTTGCCGTCGCGCCGCCGACCATTCCCGCCGCCGAATTGGCGGGCGCCTTGGTCGTGGAAGGGAACCGGAGCCAGAAGCCGGCGGCCAGTGGATCATAGGCCAGCGGATCATAGGCCAGCCACGTCCAGATTAAGTGCAATCCGCCCCACGGTCGGTGGCTGGGGCAGAGCCTGGACGATGCCCCGGCGAGG